>NZLH01000137.1 GCA_002694155.1 Pusillimonas sp.
AGCCTGTTACATGTCAAACCAATGCAACACTTGGGGCAGTGCGCGTTAGAATTAAAGGCTTCCCGGCGATCGCGTTGTTTCAAGCCTTCGCATTAAATTGATATTAATGGCCATGCCCGCCCCACGCTTTTTTTGCCCCGTCCATCCAACTGTTGGCACTACTTTTGAATTGCCAACGGCACTGGCACATCACGCAACGCGCGTGTTACGCCTTAAACACAACACGCCTATTGTGCTATTTAACGGTCAACAGGGCCAATACAACGCCACACTTTTACTTGAGGGTAAAAAAGCTATTGCGCACGTACATGAATTCGACCCGCGCAATCTTGAACTACCAGGGCAGTTAACGCTGGCACAGGCGCTGGTATCGGCCGAAAAAATGGACTGGATTATCGAGAAGGCAGTTGAGTCGGGGGTTCATACTTTAGTGCCTATTATGGCCCAACGCAGTGTGGCAAATTTCAGCGCCGAACGACTAGCCAAAAAAATGCAGCACTGGGAAAGGGTCATTGAATCGGCCAGCGCGCAGTGCGGTCGCAACCAATTAATGCAGCTCACCAAACCGCAAACCCTGGCCAACTTGCTTGAAAACAGCATTGCACCTGCAAAAGAGGAACCTGCCATCACTTCTACAAGCCCAGAAACCAATGCCAAAGAAGCAGGCGCTGAACTAACCCTTGTCTGTCATCCCACCGCCCAACACACACTGCGCGATGTTCTAGGCCCTTCAAGAAGCCGAATCACTTTGCTTATAGGCCCCGAAGGGGGCTGGTCGACCGAAGAATTAGCACAAGCAGAAAAAGCAGGGGCAGAATTCGTGCGTTTTGGCAAACGTGTGCTAAGAACGGAGACAGCAGGGCTGGCCATGGTATCGGCTATTAGCGCCCTGCAAAATTGGGAATAACAGCGGGAATAAAACCGCGTTAACTACCAGAATACGGAACCGGTGCCACGCCAGGTTCAGGGTCGGGATGCTTGCCGGCATGCTGAACGGCAAAAGAAAAACAACGCCCATTATTGGCTGCGTAGTCCACCACATCTTCACACACCGAAATAATGGCTTTCGAGTCTTCCTCGAGCGCGGGGTCTCCCGAGTGCAAATTATGAAACCAAAGGCAAAGCCCAACTTTCTGATCGATTACCGTGTCGCAAAGGCAGTCGTAAAAAGCATCCAGATTCCCCCCAAAAAACTCTGGGAAATCTACTGCTTTGACAACCGCCCTTAGCACGGCCGAGCGGCTACGGGCGCGATCACACTCAACAGTAAAATACGTGATTCCCAGCGCCTCGGCCTGTTTCGCCACTTCTTCCTGGCTGACTGAGAGGGCATCGATTTGGCCCCCTTTTTTCAGCTTCTTTTGCAATGCGGACTGGGTCATTGCGCCTCCGATAAAAAACGCACTACGGGGTTGGACTAAGCGTGTTTGCGTCAACCACTGCCATTGCGGTCATGTTGACGATACGACGCACCGTTGAGCTAGACGTAAGGATATGCACCGGTGCATTCGCACCCAACAAAAACGGGCCAATCGCCACATTGCCACCAGCGGCTGTTTTAAGCAAGTTATAAGCGATATTTCCCGAGTCAACGTTGGGGCAAATCAACAAATTGGCCGCACCTTTCAAGGTTGTTGAAGGCAGAATGCGTTCGCGTAAAGATTCATCTAGCGCGCAGTCGCCATGCATTTCGCCATCAACCTCAAGGTCGGGCGCCTGGGCATGAACCATCTCGAGCGCCTGACGCATTTTCTCGCCCGAAGCCGAACTACCCGTGCCAAAGTTCGAGCGCGATAGCAAGGCAATTTTCGGTTCGATATTCAGCCGACGCATCTGGGCTGCCGCCTCTAGGGTAATTTCAGCAACTTGCTCGGCCGTGGGGTCATCATTCACGTGCGTATCCGCCAGCGCCACCGTGCGTTCGGAAAGCAAAAGAATATTCATGGCAGCATAGGTATGCGCGCCTGGCGCCTTGCCAATAACCTCATCAACAAAGCGCAGATGGTCGGCATAGGCACCAACCGTACCGCAAATCATGCCGTCGGCGTCTCCCAGGTGCACCATCATGGCGCCAATTAAAGTCAGGCGGCGACGCATCTCGACGCGCGCCATTTCTTTGCTAACGCCGCGTCGGCACATTTTTTCCCAATAGGTTGTCCAGTACTGATGGAACCGCTCGTCGTAATCCGGGTTAGTGACTTCAACATCCACACCTAATTTAAGGCGTAAGTTAAAGCGCTTAATGCGAGATTCGAGAACTGCTGGACGCCCCACCAAAATAGGTTTGGCCAACTTCTCATCGACAACAATTTGTACCGCCCGCAAGACACGCTCGTCTTCCCCTTCGGTGAAGACAATACGCGCCTTGCCGCCATCACGTACCATAGCTTTGGCAGCAGAGAACATGGGCTTCATGAACGAGCCGGAGCGATAAATGAATTGCTGCAGCTGCTCGGCGTAAGCGTCAAAATCTTCTATTGGTCGCGTCGCTACACCGTCGTCCATGGCGGCTTTGGCGACAGCCGGCGCAATGCGCAAAATCAGACGGGGATCGAACGGTTTGGGAATGAGGTAATCTCGCCCAAAAGACACACCATAGCTGCCGTACGCAGCCGCCACCACATCATTTTGCTCTTCCTGTGCCAGCTGTGAAATGGCTTCGACCGCAGCCTTTTCCATTCCGCGTGTAATGGTTGTTGCGCCTACATCTAGCGCGCCACGGAACATATAAGGGAAGCACAAGACGTTATTTACCTGGTTGGGGTAATCGGATCGCCCGGTTGCCATCACAACGTCATCGCGCACCGCATGCGCGTCTTCAGGCAAAATTTCAGGGTTGGGGTTGGCCAGCGCCAAAATAATGGGGTTGGGCGCCATGCGCGCAACCATTTCAGGCTTTAACACCCCACCGGCAGACAAGCCCAGGAACACATCGGCATCACCAATAATATCGCTCAGGGTGCGCGCATCGGTCTCTTGTGCGTAGCGCGACTTTTCTGGGTCCATAAGAACCGTACGCCCCTGGTACACCACACCTTCGATATCCGAGACCCAAATATTCTTTATTGGCAAACCCAAGTCAACCATCAGCTCAAGGCATGCCAGTGCGGCCGCGCCCGCGCCCGACACCACTACCTTGACCTTATCGATGTCTTTTTCAACAACTTTTAACGCACTGATAAACGCGGAGGCCACACAAATTGCCGTTCCGTGCTGATCGTCGTGAAAAACAGGAATAGACATGCGCTCGCGCAATTGACGCTCGACAATAAAACATTCCGGCGCCTTAATGTCCTCTAGGTTGATACCCCCGAAGGTAGGCTCCAGCCGTGCAATTGTCTCAACCAGCTTGTCGGGGTCTGATTCGTTAATTTCAATGTCGAATACGTCGATGCCGGCAAATTTTTTGAACAAGACGGCCTTACCTTCCATAACCGGCTTCGACGCCAAGGCACCAATATTTCCCAGCCCTAATACAGCAGAACCGTTGGTGATTACCCCCACCAGGTTACCCCGCGCGGTAAAACGACGCGCATTTTGCGGATCTGAAACAATTTCTTCGCACGCCGCTGCGACACCCGGAGAATAAGCCAGCATGAGGTCGCGTTGATTCGACAGCTGTTTGGTGGCGGTAACTGCAATTTTCCCGGCGCGCCCTTTCTCGTGATATTCAAGCGCAGCTTTACGAAGATTCTCTTCCATGATGATCCGTTTACGTCAAAAATGAATAAAACAAAGGGAATGATACACACATGCCCAACGAAAATTTACAAAGCCTGGCCGGGGTGGGGAAAAATACCACAGGGATCAAACTGATTTTTAATATGCAGGTCAATGTCTTGCGCAGCATAGATAGTTGTTTCATCGAATGCGTCCGACGCCACACCCCGAAAGGGTAAAGGCTCAACGGCGGTATCCATGGCGCGAAAGACAAACCACTCTGTCCAACATAAATCACCGCCATGGCCAAACAACAGGTGCGACAAATTCACCTCTTGCTCATCGGCGGGCATAAACGCATCAAGCCGATAACGCGCCGGCCAATGATCAGATTCCGCGCAAAGTTTGGCAGAATCAGTGGTTGCAAGACGAAACAACGAAGGCACCAGTTGCTGTAACGTCAGCGTGGCCAGTGGCTGCTGCTGTTGCGCCCCGAAAGGCCCTAAAACTGCCGTGGTTTCGTCAGCAAACAAAACAGACGCATGGCTTAAACCCATTTTCCATAGCGCCCCGGTGGGCAAATTCATCTGTACGCGATCGGCAAGCAGCGCCCCCACCGTGAGGTAATCGGGGAAGGCCTCGAACTGTTTCAAACCAGCCTGTTTAAGCTCGGCTATAAAACACCCTGGTTGCACAAACCATTTGTCGTCGGTGTCGGGAACGGGCTGGCAGGTTTTCAGGTAAATACTGGGGTCAACCCACAGAACTGGCGAGCCTTGCGGTTGCGCCTCTTGCTCAAGACCATCAAGCATCAACACAACCTCATACTCACGGCACAACATAAGCGCATGATGCACATCGGCCGGTGTTTTAACGGATAGTCGCGCATGGCCAAAACCGTCGACGCGGCCTTCGTTGAAGAAACTTCCCTGAACCAGACGACGCATACGCTGGCAAAAGTTCTCCCAGGGATCATTTGAAATGCGCCGACCCGTAAAAAACGCGCGACGTGACAGCGACGGCATGCCTGATTTCCTTTGAGCTGAATAATAAGATTAAATAATGCCTTGAAATTAACCAAACAGAAACACGCAAAGAGACAACGTTATGCCCGAACTGGCTCAAAGATGCTCCGAGATTCAACCATTCTACGCCGTAGAAGTATTCAAACAGGGCGCCGCGCTTATTGCACAAGGGCACGACATTATCAGCCTGGGAATCGGCGAACCGGACTTCACCGCCCCCACTCAGGTTGTGGAAACACTAAACCGCGCCTCGTCGGCGGGTTTAAGTGGCTACACCCCGCCTTTGGGCCTGCCCCCCTTGCGCGAAGCCATTGCCCATTATTATGGCGAGGAATTTGGCGCCCATGTGGACCCGGAACGGGTAATCGTTACTTCGGGCGCATCCGGCGCCCTGCTACTGGCTTGTATGGCGCTGATCAACCCGGGCTCAGAAGTATTAATGCCCGACCCGTCCTACCCAGCCAATCAGAACTTTATCCGATGCGCAGGCGGCCATCCCAAACTTATTCCATGTGGCCCTGAACAACAATTTCAGCTTTCGGCACAAGACATCGACACGTATTGGGGCCCCAACACAACAGGCGTGGTCATCGCCTCTCCTAGCAATCCTACTGGTACCCGCGTTCTGCCGTCCGAGCTCAGCAAACTTATCGACGCAGTTCACGCGCGCGGTGGTTTTGTCATTATGGACGAGATCTATCTGGGCCTTTATTACGATGAAAAACCCCAGAGTGCGCTAAAACTAAACGACAACATTGTCATCATTAACAGCTTCTCGAAGTACTTTCACATGACGGGATGGCGTTTAGGCTGGATGATCGTGCCCGAATCGATGATTGCAGCAGTCGACAAACTGGCTGCCAGCCTGACAATTTGCGCGCCCAGCTTGGCGCAACATGCCGCACTTACATGTTTTGAGCCCGAAGTCATGCGCGTATACGAGCACCGGCGATTGTCGTTTAAACAACGACGCGACTACCTGGTACCCGAACTGGAAAAGCTAGGTTTAACGGTGCCGGTTAAACCCGATGGGGCTTTCTACGTATATGCAGACGTTAGCCAACATAGCGATGACAGTGAGGCCTTTTCCCAGAAAATGCTTACTCAAGCACACGTTGCTGCGGTACCTGGGCGCGACTTCGGCCCCGCACACGCAAAGAAAATGCTGCGCTTTTCCTACACACTGGGGTTAAACCGGCTAGAGGAAGCCGTAGCACGGATGGAAAAATTTCTAAAGTAAGAAGCTACGCCCCCCCGCTTAAAGCTTAAAGCTGGGGGCAATGCCGGAAGCCAGCGCAATGCGCCGCATCTCGGCCAACACTTTATTACCGTATCCGCCATCGCCAGGGCCTGTAGCCCCAACATAGCAAGCCAGGCCACCTCGAATTGAACCACGACGCTTGATGCAGTCGTAAAGAATCTGTGTTCCTACTTGAATGTTGGCCAACGGGTTTAGTGCTGCATCGACCCCATCGGCAAAGTCCACAAATTTCTCTTTGTGCACCCGCGTCATAACCTGCATTAGCCCCTGCGCACCCACGTGGCTTTCGGCAAATGGGTTGTATCGCGACTCGATTGCAATAACTGCAAGAACAAGCTGGGGATCAAGTTCGCGCTGGCGTGCCACCTGGAAAACGTTCTGAATAAGCACACCCGCCGCCTTGTGGGCAATACGATACTTGCGCGCAATATAACTACGCAAAGCTTTGCTTTGTTCCGAGGTTACCCCCGGGATGATGAAGTCATCTGCTTCGGCCATGGCTTGCGAAAAAGGCTGATCGGCGTCGGGCATGGTGTCGTTCAACGGCGTTTCAGCCCACTCGCTTTTAGCCCACTCGGGCTCCGACAGCAAAGCGCCAAAACTGAACCCACGTTCCGGAAGCGAAAACAAGTCGATTTGCAAAGATGCAGGTCGCAAGCTGGCCAGCAGCGCTTCATGAACCTGCCGTGTTTGCTCTTTTAATGCCGGCACTGTAAGACTTAGACCAACAGTAACCAGGACAGCCAGACCCAGATAAACAGCGCAAACATGCACCAACTCGCCCAATTGATGGCGTAAACTTCGAAAAATGCGAACGAGCGCCTGGCCCGAATGGGAATGCATCATGCAGGTAACCTTTGTCAGTCCACCCTTATTGGGGCTTGCGCTTCCAACATTAAAACCTTAAGGGCAAACATCTCTTGAAATATCGTGACTTACGCGACTTTATAGCGCAACTTGAATCGATTGGCGAACTGAAAACAATTCATGCAGGTATTTCAACACACCTGGAAATGACCGAAATCAGTGATCGTGTTCTTCAGACTCAAGGTCCGGCACTTTTGTTCCGCAACGCGCAACACCATGGCCAGGCGGCGGCAATGCCAGTACTCACCAATCTGTTTGGCACGCCGCATCGTGTTGCATTAGGAATGGGAGCAGAAAATGTAAGTTCGCTACGCGATATTGGCGAGCTGTTGGCATCGCTGCGCGAGCCGGAAGCACCCAAAGGGCTACGCGACGCCTTCGCAAAAGTGGCGACGTTGAAATCGGCACTATGGGACATGAGCCCCAAAAAAATCCGCAATGCCCCTTGCCAGGAGATTGTGCTGGAAGGCGATGATGTCGACCTGAATCAGATACCTTTGCAACACTGCTGGCCCGACGACATAGCACCGCTGCTAACCTGGGGGCTAGTGATTACACGTGGGCCCAACGCGCGCCGCCAAAATCTGGGCATTTACCGCCAACAACAAATTGGCCGTAACAAGTTAATTATGCGCTGGCTGTCACACCGGGGCGGTGCGCTAGACTTTCGTGACCATTGTATTGCCAACCCTGGCCAGCCTTTCCCCATTGCCGTGGCGCTTGGCACCGACCCGGCCACAATCTTGGGCGCGGTTACCCCTGTGCCCGATAGCCTGTCGGAATACCAGTTCGCCGGGCTATTACGCGGTGGCCGCACCGAGCTAGCCCAGGCAATTGGCAGTGAATTGTCTGTACCCGCATACGCGGAAATTGTGCTGGAAGGCCATATATTGCCGTCAACTGATCCGGCCGCCTTGCCGCCCAACGTCCCTGATTCTGTCGCCCCACCAAAAGACGCCTCATACGAAATGGCGCTGGAAGGCCCTTACGGCGACCACACCGGGTACTACAACGAACAAGACTGGTTTCCCGTTTTCACGGTTGAGCGCATTACTATGCGGCGCAACCCCATTTACCACAGCACCTACACGGGTAAACCGCCCGACGAGCCTGCCGTGCTAGGCGTTGCCCTGAACGAAGTCTTTGTCCCGTTGTTAAAGCGCCAGCTACCTGAAATTGTTGATTTTTACCTGCCACCAGAAGGTTGCAGCTATCGGCTGGCTGTCGTTTCAATACGCAAACAGTATCCCGGTCATGCAAAACGCGTCATGTTTGGGCTATGGAGCGTGTTGCGACAATTTATGTACACCAAATTTATTGTGGTGGTAGACGAAGACGTGAACCCACGCGATTGGAAAGAGG
>NZLH01000138.1 GCA_002694155.1 Pusillimonas sp.
CGGGCCCTTTTGTACAAGAGGGGGGCGTGCCGGGTGCAGCGGGGGGTATGTCAATACTTCGGGCTGCGTCTGAAGAAGAGGCGAACGCTATTTTGTCGGGCGACCCCTTCATTAAAGAAGGTGTTTACACCGTTGAAGTGAAGAAATGGATGTTGATGGAGGGTGGTTTATCAGTCACGCTTCATTTCTCCGACCAAAAACATTTACTGCGTTAACTGTTAGGAAATTCCGTCATGAAATATCAGGTGTTCACCTACCGTGAACGCCAGGGTGTTGCTCGCCCCGGTGTTTTGATTCAAGCGCGTTTGTACGATCTTAGGGGCGTAATGGGCGAGGCCCATCCTGAGTGGCGCTGTGTGGATGATTTGTTGGCTGACTGGTCGGATGCACATCCGTTTCTACGCGAACTGGCAGGTGATGTTAGCGAGAAACCGGAGCTTGCTAATGATGCCCTGTTGGTCATGGATGATATTGAGTTTTTGCCGCCCTTAACGCGTTGTGGTGTGATTTACGCCGCTGGCGCCAATTATCGGGATCACGTCGAAGCGATGGGTACAGCCATGAATATGAAATTGAACCTGGATCCGAAAGCCGACGGCCTTCCTCCCTGGCATTTCATCAAAGCAGGGCAGGCTGCTTTGTCGGGACACAAAGAGCATGTCGCGTTTCCAGCTCACAGCAATATGCTCGATTGGGAAGCGGAGTTGGCAGTGGTGATCGGGCGAAAGGCGTCGAATGTATCGGTGGAGTCGGCCTTGGATTATGTTGCCGGGTATAGCTGTGCCAACGATATGTCCGCACGCGACAACCTGAAGCGTGATCAGGTCGATGTCAGTTCGCCGTTTAGATTCGATTGGATTGGTCACAAATGCTTTAAAGGTGCATGCCCTTTGGGGCCGTATTTAACGCCGGCTGAATTTGCCGGTGACCCCGAAAATTTAGGGATCAAGCTTTGGCTCAACGACGAACTGCGGCAGAACTCCAGCACTTCAAATCATTTGTATACGGTGGCTGATCAAATTGCGTACTTAAGTGCCAGGCTGGATTTGTTGCCTGGGGACATTCTTTTAACCGGCACCCCTGCCGGCGTTGGCATGGAATCGGGGGTGTTCTTGAAACGCGGGGATGTGATGCGGGTTTGGATTGAGAGTTTGGGGGAGCTGGAAACCCGGTTGGTTTGATGGCGGTTCATTGACTTAAACACAAGGAAGGAGACAAACATGTTGCTTGAGAAAATATTGAAGAAATCAGTCCTGTCGTTGGCATTGGTTTGTGCCGTACCTGGCATGGCAATGGCCGATATCAAGATCGGATTTCTGGGTACATTATCCGGGCCGTCCGCTGCGAACGGGCGTGATCAATTAGACGGGTTTCGCCTCGCGCTGGAGCAATTGGATGGGAAGTTGGGTGGGGTCGAAACAGAAATCGTGGCGGAAGATGATCAAATGAAACCGTCCGTTGCGTTAACCGGCGTTTCGCGATTGTTGGAGCGAGAGGAAGTTGATGCGGTGGTTGGCTTGACGTTTACGCACGTTTTAATGGCGCTGCAGCCTAAAATCGCTGAAACCGATGTGCCGTTTATCGGCACGATTTCGGGCCCATCTCCAACTGCCGGGGCGCTATGCAAACCTAATTTGTTCATCATGTCGTGGCAAAGCGATGCGCCGGCTGAGGCAATGGGTAAGTATATGCAGGATAAAGGCGTGAAAACCATCAGCACGCTAACCCCTAACTTCGTCGGCGGAAAAGACAAGATCAGTGGTCTGCGCAACACCTATAAAGGCGAAATTATTGACGAGATTTATACGCCCTTGAGCCAGCTCGACTTTTCGGCTGAATTGACGCAAGTGGCAGTGAGTGATCCTGAGGGCGTGTTTATGTTTTACCCCGGTGGGCTCGGTGTCACCTTTATGCGTCAGTACAAGCAGGCAGGGCTTGCCGGCAAATTGCCTCTTTATACGGCTAACTCCATTGAGGGCGAAGACGTCGACGCAATGGGTGAGGCAGTGATTGGTGCTTATGCTGCAGACACCTGGACCCCCGGCATTTCCAGCGAGTATTCCAAACAGTTCGTGAATGCTTATCGCGAAAAATACAACCGCACGCCATCGGCGTATGCCGCATTCAGTTACGATGCCATGATGAAGCTGAATGCTGCTGTAGAGGCGCTGAAAGGTGATGTCTCGGATAAAAAAGCTTTTGTGAAAGCAATTAAAACGTCGGATTTCGAGTCAGTGCGAGGTGACTTTAAGTTCGGCAACAATAATTATCCGGTTCAGGACTACCATATCTTTGAAATGGTGGAAGGTGAAAACGGCAAGCCCGATTGGAAGTTGGTTCAGGAAAATGTGCTGAAGGATCATGTAGATACATACGCTGCGCAATGCACGATGAGCTGATTACCTCCAAGTAAAGGGTTGCACAACGCCCCGCGCAGAGTGATTCGGTTCACGCTCTTGTCGCAGGAGTGGGCAACGGCAACGCCGTTTGGTATTTCACCTGCTTAAGTGCAAAGCTTGATTTAATGTTCGACACGCCAGGTATCTTGGACAACTCATCAATAATAAATCGTTCAAGTGCCTGGATATCCGGAACCACCACCCTGAGCAAATAATCAGAGTCTCCGGTCATCAGATAGCACTCCATTACCTCTGGGTAGTTGCGAATTGCATTCTGGAATCGCTCAAGCGACTTCTCGATTTGCTGCTCCAGACGAATCTCAATAAACACACTAACGTTCAACCCAATCTGCAGCGGGTCTAGCAGGGTGACGTACTGTGAGATTACCCCGGCTTCCTCAAGTGCCTTGACTCTGGCCAGGCAGGGCGATGCGGAAAGGTTGACACGAGTTGCCAGCTCAGAATTCGTTAAACGCGCGTTGGCCTGGATTTCTTGAAGAATTTTTAAGTCTATTGAATCTAGTCTTTTTTTCAGCATAAATTGTTTTTTTTTAGATTGATTTCAAAATAATATTCCGTATAACCATCTTTTTCTAAATGATAACAGCAGCACATTTTGTGGGTGCCTCACTATACTGATCTGATCGTTCAGGAGGTAAAAATGGTTAATAGCAGTGGGAACTTGCGCTTGAAAATGGCGCAGTCCGATGACGTTGATCCCGAGGAAACGCAAGAATGGCTGGAGGCGCTGGAGGGCGTTCTGGGGGCTGCCGGAAGTGATCGTGCGCTATTCCTTTTAAGTCAGCTAGACGATTTCGTGAAAGCGCATGGTATTAAACCGAACTCGTTACCGTACTCTGCCTATCGAAACACCATTTCTTTGGATAACGAAGGAGTCTATCCCGGCGATCTTGAGCTAGAAGAGAGAATTAGTTCCATAAACCGCTGGAATGCCTTAGTTATGGTGGTCAGGGCAAATAAAGCTTATGGCGAACTTGGAGGCCATATAGCCAGTTATGCATCCGTCGCGGAAATTTTCGAAATGGGATTCAACCATTTTTTTCAAGCGCGAACTGAAGCAAATGGGGGGGATCTGGTTTTTTATCAGCCGCACTCTGCGCCGGGGGTTTATGCGCGCGCGTTTCTGGAAGGGCGTTTAAGTGAGCATGACTTAAGTTTCTATCGACGAGAGTCTGGAGGCGGAGGGCTTTCCTCTTATCCGCATCCGTGGTTAATGCCTGATTTCTGGCAGTTTCCCACGGGCTCAATGGGCATTGGCCCTATCAATGCAATTTATCAGGCACGTTTCATGCGTTACCTCGAGAACCGGGGCCTTGCGCAAACTCATGATCGTCATGTTTGGGGTGTGTTTGGTGATGGGGAAATGGATGAGCCGGAGTCAATCGCAGGGCTAACTTTAGCTGCCCGAGAACAGCTGGATAACTTAACGTTTATTATTAACTGCAATCTGCAACGGCTGGATGGGCCTGTGCGTGGAAACGGGCAAATCATTCAGGAGCTAGAGGCATTGTTTACTGGCGCAGGCTGGAATGTCATTAAGGTGATCTGGAGCTCAGATTGGGACCCCCTGTTCGCGCGCGATGCCAGTCATGCGCTGTTGCGCCGGTTCGCCCAGACAGTCGACGGCCAGTATCAAACGTTAGGCGCGAAAGACGGAGCCTACAACTCACTGGAGTTTTTCCAAAAAGACCCCGAGGTTCAGCGATTGGTTTCGCACATGTCCGATAAGGATATTGATGGTTTGCGGCGAGGTGGCCATGACTTTCGTAAGTTGCATGCCGCATTTTTAGCTGCGAAATCGCATGTTGGCCAGCCCACAGTGATTCTGGCGAAAACCAAAAAAGGTTATGGAATGGGCGGTGCCGGAGAGTCGCGCATGACAGCTCACCAGGCGAAGAAGCTGGATTTCGATGCTTTGAAAGCATTTCGTGATCGCTTTTCGCTGCCTTTGTCCGATCTTGAAGTGGAACAACTTCGTTTTCTCAAGCCTGCGCAAGACAGCGCGGAAATACGTTATATCGGGGAGCGGCGAAAAGCGTTGGGAGGGGCGGTACCTTCTCGGATGGCCAGATCCGGCGAATTGTTGAAGGTACCTGCCATTGAAAGTTACGCCCGGTTTGCGCGGGAAGCCAAAGGCAA
>NZLH01000139.1 GCA_002694155.1 Pusillimonas sp.
CCACCCGTTCTGGCTTGGCAGCGTAGGGCTTTTTATTGGGCGTCGTTTGAATATTCCGGTTATTTACACCTACCACACTCGGCTGGAACACTATGCTCACTATGTTCCCTTGCCAAGCGCTTTGTTTCGGAATCTTGCGTCGCACACGATCGTGCGGCGTTTCGCGAACCGATGTGATGGTGTCATCGTTCCGACTGAGTCGGCCGAAGAATATTTGCGAACAATTGGTGTAAAACGCCGAGTTCTGGTTCAACCTACGGGCATCGATTTGCAAAAATTCGATACGGTTTCCAATGATCGTATTCAGGCGCTACGTCAAGAGCACGCGCCAAACGGTGAACGCCTTCTCATCAGTATCTCAAGGTTAGGACGAGAAAAAAATATCGACTTTTTGCTCGACTCCATCGCTTTATTGAAAGAAAGCGACCCACCACCATTCAAATTATTGATTCTTGGTGATGGCCCTGAAAGAAGCCGAATTCAAGGAAAAATTAACCAGCTGAAGCTTCACAATTCGATTACTTTATTGGGGTCTGTACCACCGGGGCGTGTTCCCGAATACTGCCGGGCAGGCGACTTGTTCTTATTCGCTTCGCGCTCAGAAACCCAGGGCATGGTCATATTGGAAGCGATGGCGTCGGGCATGCCGGTTGTTGCCGTGCGCTCAAGTGGTATTGACGATATTGTTGAGAACGGCGTAAACGGTTTTAAAACGCCGCCAAGCAAGCAACAATGGTGTGAACGGATTAAACAAATTTTAGACGACGAGCGTTTGCACAAGCAGCTTTCAGAAAATGCAAAGCTAACGGCCTCGAATTACAGCATTGCGTGTTTCAGTGAACATGTACACCAGTTTTATGCCCAAATCCTGACTGCCGCACGACAGATTGAAAAGTAGGTATGCTAGTACTCATTTGGAGGCTCAGTCACATGCGTGTATTTTCCAATCCAGTCGGTCCGGGCTCACTTTGGTTTGATAACCTGACCACTGCCGATGGCACCCCAGTTGCCTACGACCCGCAAGCACGTGCATTTCTACCGATGCCCCCTTTTTGTGCAAACCGCGAGCGGATTAACTGCAACTGGATTGCGCCGGAACAAGGCGCCCTTTGTCGATCATGTGCCATGACGACGCTGACGCCCGACCCAAACATCCCCGACGCCATTTTCAACTGGGCGCTCACTGAAGCGGCCAAGCGCTGGGTACTCGATAACCTGGGCCGATGGCATTGGTTTCGACCTGAAGACCCTGGTACACGACCCGTTTTCCACATGCTCGCTGAAGGAAATATTCCTGTGCTGATGGGCCACGGTGACGGTGTCGTGACCATAAGCGTCGCCGAAGCCGATCCCGTAGTGGGCATCACACGCCGCCAAACCCTTGCAGAACCCTACCGGACCATGATTGGTCACATGCGCCACGAGATCGCACACATGCTTTGGTGGCGATTGAGTTTGCGTGACGATTTTCTTGAGGCTTTTCGTGCGGTGTTTGGCGACGAACGCGCCAATTACACCGCTGCGCTTCAACGCTATTACAACGAAGGCCCTCCGTCAGACTGGACTCGGTACTTTCTAACCTCGTACGCGACCTCGCATCCGCATGAAGATTGGGCCGAGACGACAGCGCATTTATTACACCTGACTGATATTACCGACAGCTTCGTCGCGGCCGGGTTGTCTTCCCCGGAATTACCAACTGGAGGCTGGGACCCCTACGCGGAACCGGATACCAACCGTCTGATACATATCGCAGCATCGCTGACGGTCGGTGTCAATCACGTTAACCGCTCAATGGGTTTGTCGGATCTTTACCCGTTTGTACTGTCAACCACCGCACGCAATAAACTTGCTTTTGTACATGATTGGTTGCGCCGTGGTGCGCAAGGGCTTTAATACGCCTTAACATCTTCCAAAAATAAGAGGAAAGAGCCGATACGACATAGCTATGTGTCGGTCACCGCACCACGGCTAGCCGTGCCGACCAATTTGGCATATTTACCCAACACGCCACGCGTATAGCGCGGTGCCGGCGGCTTCCAGGCGGCACCGCGTCGGGCAAGCTCGTCGTCAGGAACGTCAACGTGAAGCAATAGGCGGTCCGCGTCGATCGTAATCAGATCCCCCTCCTCGATGAGCGCAATGGTGCCGCCAACATAAGCCTCCGGTGCAACATGGCCGACCACCATCCCCCAGGTGCCGCCGGAAAAGCGCCCATCGGTGATCAGGCCGACGCTGTCGGTGAAACCCTTGCCGATCAATGCAGAAGTGGGGCTCAGCATCTCGCGCATGCCGGGCCCACCCTTGGGGCCTTCATAGCGAATAACGATAATGTCTCCATGGCGAATCTGGTCGGCCATAATCGCAGCCATTGTCTCGTCTTCCGAGTCGAACACCCGGGCGGGGCCCGTAATGCTGCGCTTTTTCAACCCTGTGATCTTGGCTACACCACCTTCGCCGGCGAGGTTGCCCTTGAGAATAGCCAAGTGTCCCTGCGCATACAGCGGCTGATCAAACGGCCGAATGACTTCCTGGCCGGTAGGCGGCACCTCGGGAAGATGTGCAAGGTTTTCGGCCACAGTGCGGCCCGTCATCGTTATGCAGTCGCCATGCAAAAGCCCGTTTGCCAGTAGTACTTTCATCACTTGGGGGATACCCCCGGCACGGTGCAAATCAACAGCGACAAAACGCCCCGAAGGCTTCATATCACACAGTACCGGAACCTTTTTGCGAATGGTTTCGAAATCGTCAATATTCAACGGTACGTCGGCTGCCGAGGCGATCGCCATCAGGTGCAGTACCGCATTGGTTGATCCACCGGTCGCCATAATCACCGCAATAGCGTTCTCGAGCGCCTTTCGGGTAACGATATCGCGTGGTTTGAGGTCGCTTTTAATCGCGTCTACCAGTGCTTCCGACGACGCAGCCACCGAATCCGCCTTTTCGGGGTCGGGATTGGCCATGGTTGAAGATGAAGGCATCGACATGCCCATGGCTTCAATCGCGGCCGACATGGTATTGGCGGTGTACATGCCACCGCAGGATCCAAAGCTTGGGCAAGCGTTTCGCTCGATGCCGTCGTAGTCTTCCTTGCTCATCGTGCCGGCACTATAAGCGCCGACGTCCTCGAATGACGAAACGATGGTCAGTGGAACACCTTTCCATTCACCCGGTTTAATAGTGCCGCCGTAACAGAAAATAGCGGGGATGTTCATGCGTAGCATCGCCATCATCGCGCCGGGCATATTCTTGTCACAACCGCCGACCACCAACACGCCGTCCATGAACTGGCTCTGCGTAGCGGTTTCTATGGCATCGGCAATCACTTCACGCGATACCAGGGAGTACTTCATTCCCTCGGTACCCATGGCAATGCCGTCGGTGACCGTCGGGAAACCGAACGTTTGCGGCATCGCGCCTGCCGCCTTAAGCGCGCCTTCCGCGCGCGCCGCCAATGGACCAATGCCGGCGTTACACGGGTTCATCGTTGAATGGCCGCTGGCCACACCAACGATGGGCTTGCTGAAATCGGCATCGGTGAAACCGACGGCCCGCAACATGGCACGGTTAGGGCTGCGGGATATGCCCGCAGTGATTGTTTTGGAGCGGCGGTTGAGCGGTGAATTCATAAATGATTCCCCTGATTCAGATGGAAAAAGGATACCCCCCTTTTCACCTACGTTCAGCGTTTAACGATGAAATTCCGGGGCAACCATTAGAGTAACCTAGTGATCGTGTTATTTTTTGGATAGCGTTGTTTTGCGCGACTGAACGTGCGACCGCGTCTCAATCCTAAAAGGACTCACAATTATGTCGTCACTCGTAAACCGAACCAGAGCCCTGCTGCTGATTCTTCTATTCCCGCTTGTTTGCGGGGCGAACGAACACGACTGGCGCACAGACATGAAAAATGACGCGGCGCAAATGTCGCGTTTGCACTCTCTGGTCATCATGCATCAAGGGCAGGAGGTAGTGGCAATGGACTTTAGCGGTGCCGGTCTGGATACCCCTGTCAATATCAAATCCTTGTCCAAGACCGTGCTGGCTGCGTTGGTGGGTATCGCTATTGAAAAGGATGTATTCGAAAGCGTCGATCAGCCCGTGGTGGAGGCGCTTGGAGACCAAGTACCAGACGCTGCCACCCACGGCGTCGGGCACATCACCCTGGGGAATTTACTGTCTATGCAGGCCGGCTTGCGGCGCACCTCGGGTCGCTATTACGGCGATTGGGTAAAAAGTAATAATTGGGTCGGTTATGTGCTAACCCGACCCTTTGTGGATGAACCGGGCGGGCGCATGCTTTATTCCTCGGGTAATACTCATCTGCTCTCCGCTGCGCTCACTGAAAGCACGGGTCGAACGACGCTGGATTTGGCGCGAGACTGGCTAGGTGAGCCGCTTGGCATTACATTCCTGCCGTGGGACCAGGATCCGCAGGGCATCTACCTTGGTGGCAACAATATGATGCTTTCACCGCGCGCGCTGGCGCGTATTGGCGAGCTCTACCGCAACGCTGGGAAGGTGGGGGAAGAAAGACTGTTTTCAGAGCGCTGGGTGGACGAGTCCTGGCGTGGCCGCGGCCGCTCTGCCTATACTAACGACCCATATGGTTACGGTTGGTTCTTGCGCCCGCTCGCGGGTGAACCGGGTTATTACGGGCGCGGTTACGGCGGACAGTTGCTTTATGTGATTCCCTCTTTGAAGCTGACCGTGGTCATGACCTCGGACCCGACACCGCCCTCTCCCGGTTCACGCTATTTAAGGCGACAGGTTCAGTTGCTGGAAAAGCATGTGATTCCAGCCTTTCGGGGTCGCCTCGATTAAATTCATCACGCGTTACTTTAGCCTTGGTTTAAGAACCCAGCGGTCATACGACTATAAGGACGCTGAGCCAGGCGCTCGTTGACCAATGACTGGTGAATATCTTGGGCCCCACCACGACTCGCCGCTTCGATCAGCGTAAGGTCAATAATATCTCGCTGTGCATGGCTGCCTCCGAAAACACCACAAAAGTGGCGAACAGGTAGTAGAATTTCCACCGCTTTTCCGTCATTTCCCTGCCAGAACGCTGTAAAACCCTGCACCAGCGGTAGCCCAATACGGTCGATCCACTCAGCGCAGGGAGAGTCTGCTGCGGATTGCTGCATTCGCATAACCAACGCATTCAGTTCAGAATCAAGTCCAGCGCCAAGAAATGCCATCGCCGCGTGCCAATCGTTAAAGGGATAGGTTTTTCCATCGGCATGATTACGCCAGACTTGCGCCAACTCTTTCCAGCGATCACCCACATCAACGTTACAAAGATACAACCGCCACAAAAGCGCTGAAGCGTCGACCATTTCGAGCGCCACCGGGCTTTTACTATCACGAACGGCGCTGTCGTAAAGCGCTAAAACTTGATCTGTTTGGCCAAGATCAAGATGAAATACCGCCCGATGCCACCAATTATGAACTTTGAAAAAATTAAGCTCACCGCTCCAGTATGGTTCACGGGCGAGCATCCAGCCAATACCGTCTTCGGGCCGTCCTTGCATTTCCATTACATGTGCCACGGCATGATGCGCCCAACAATCCAAAGGCTCCAGGGTAAGCGCGTTGCGACCGGTATCTTCCGCCTGCGCGTAGTGCCCATCTTCCTCAAGCCCAAACGCATACATGCCGAGCACCACCGAATAACCTGGCATCTGCTCAGACCAAAGGGGCATCGCCCGAGCGATGCGTTCGCGCATGTTGCGCGAATCAGCGCAGTAAAAATCCAACAAATGGCCCGTGTCAGTGATCGGTGTAATGGAACCACCTGTGATCGTAAATATGGAGCCAGCCCGGTAGGCTGATCCGACCCCCTCCGGTTTATTCAACGCCATACTTTTCCTGTCAGCCACACGTTGCGGGAGAAGGAGATGGCAAACCGGAGAATCGATATGCATGAATACAGGGAAGTCATTTACCGACTTCGACAGCAGCAAAGTGAGCGGACCATTGCCCGCTCGGGGATCATGGGACGGCACAAGACCAACGAGATTGGCCAGATTGCCAGACTCCGAGGGTGGCTGGATCCAGAAACACCTTTGCCGGAACTGGCAGCCATTGAGCTGGCCTTGCGTGAGCACCGCACCCAGGCCAGCTTGCGTCCGGTTGGTCGGCAAAGCGGGTTAAGCACTGAGCACCTGGCACTGATTGCCCAATGGTTTGGGCACGGGGTCAATACGGTCGCGATCCATGCGGCCCTGCAGCGTGATCATGGCGTGCGATGCCACTACTCCTCGGTGCGTCGTGCCGTCAATAAACTCAAGGCCGCTGAGCCTCAGATTCGTCCCACGATGATTCTGGATTTCAAGCTTGGAGAGGCGGCACAGGTCGACTTTGGTGCAGGTCCTTTCCTGCCAGACCCGGTCACCGGCAAGCCCAAGCGAACCTGGTTCTTTGTCATGACGCTGTGCGCCAGCCGCCACCAGTACGTAGAGTTTGTCTGGGACCAGACCGTGGCCACGTGGTTGCGCTGTCACCAGCGTGCCTTTGAGTTCTTTGGCGCCACCCCGGCGCGGCTAATCATCGACAACCCCAAGTGCGCCATCACCAAGGCGGTGCTGCATGAGACTGAGGTGCAGCGTGCCTATGGGGAGCTTGCCCAAGGCTATGGATTTTTGATTGACCCGTGTCCCCCGGCCGATCCGCAGAAGAAAGGACGGGTCGAATCTGGGGTGAAGTACGTCAAGCGCAACTTTCTGCCCACGCGCCAGTTTCGTAACCTGGCAGACTTGAATGAGCAGGCCAAGGATTGGGTGGTGAATGTAGCGGGGCAACGCACCCATGGCAGCACCTACGCCAAGCCACTGGAGCAATTTGAGCTGGAGCGCCCCTACCTGAAGCCATTGCCTGAGCGCAGGCCCGATCTTTATTGGTATGCGCAAGCGAAGGTTCATCGCGATTGTCATGTTCAGCATGAGCGGTGTTTGTACTCCGTCCCCTACCGTCTGGTGGGGCAGACGGTGCGGCTTCGGCTGTGCGCCTCGACCGTGGAGATATTTGATGGCCAGGATCTGGTGAGCACTCACCCGAGGGGGCAGCGCCCCGGGCAGCGTCGAACGATTGACGATCACATGCCTGAGGCCGCAGTCGCCTGGCTCATGCAGTCACCGGCCTGGTGTCGGGAGCAAGCCCAGGCGATTGGCCCACACTGTCATGCGCTGATCATGAATCTGTTCAGTGATCGTGTCTTGCAAAGGCTGCGCACGGTTCAGGGGTTGCTGCGGTTGCGCCAGGAGTTTGGTGACCGCTGGCTGGAGCTGGGTTGTCAGCGATGCGGTGTCGTGGACTCCATTTCCCCGAAGGTCATGCGCCATGTCATCGAACAGTTACAGCAAGAGGCCAAAGCCGGTTTGCTGCCCGACACTGATGGTGAATTGGCCGCCTCGTCCGCCTATCAAGGCAAGGGTCGCTTTGCCCGTGACACCCGCCAGATGATGTTGCAGTAAGAGGAGAGCTGGCACCATGAAACCAACTACTGCCACCCAATATCATCCAGAAGTCGCCCAACAGCTGCGCCTGCTTCGTCTCTCAGGCGTGACAGATTCGCTCGACATCCGGATTCGGCAAGCGATCGACGAGAAGCTCAGCCACCTGGAGTTCCTGCAGATGCTCTTGGGTGATGAATTAGCCCGGCGCGATCAAACCCGAAGTGCGCTGCTGCTCAAGAAAGCCTCTTTGATTTCCAGCAAAACGATAGAGCAGTTCGACTTTGCCGCCTGCCCGACCCTCAACAGAAGCCTGGTCAGTGACTTATTGACCTGTCGTTTCATGGGTGAGGCCTGCCCGGTGCTCATCTGTGGCCCGACCGGCACGGGCAAGAGTCATCTGGCGCAAGCCATTGGCCACCAGGCCATTCGTCAGGGCAAGGACGTGCTGTTTATCACCCAAAAGTCACTGCTTGGCCACCTGCACAAAGCCCGGATCACGGGTCACTACGATCGTAAGTTTGCCAGGCTGGCCAAGGTAAGCCTGCTCATCATTGATGACTACGGCCTGTATCCCATGACTTCGCCCCAGGATGAGGACTTCCACGAACTGGTTGCCCATCGCTATGAGCAGCGATCAACCATCATCACCAGCAACCTGGAGTTTGGTGAATGGGATCAGGCATTTGCCAGAAACAAATTGCTGGCCACGGCAACCCTGGATCGTTTGTTACACAACGCCTACCGACTGACTTTGCAGGGCAAGAGCTACCGAAAGCCTCGAGACGTTAAAAAAACAGACGTTGCGCGTGGGTAGAAAACAGGCGATTATTGCGGTGCCGGAGGGAGTAAAAAACGATCAAAAAGTGGCTCCATAATCTCGACAACCGGTGGCTCCAATATTTCGATCAATGACAACGTGGACTGACCAAAAATTTATGACATTTCCCATCCTCATGCCATGCACGTAAGTAATAGGAAAGCGCGTGACATTACATCGCATTATGAATGGCATCATATCGTAGCAACAAGAGTATTTAAACCATAAAAGAAGTTTCTTACAGGAGCAACACAATGCGTTCCGCCTCCATAAAAAGAAACAAAAAAGCCCGCAGTTGTGCGGGCTTAAGACGTTCTATGCCTAATAATATCAGGCGCTAAACTACTCCCACTCAATGGTTAATAGCTCAAATACACCATTGATTTAAATGGATTTATTACCAACACATCCTGCCAATACCATCCAAAATACCATCCCCAAAAGTTCGCTTGACCTTGCTTGAGATTGCTTGATGCTGCCGGGATTTTGAGCGAATTGCTCATTTTCGCCCATAAGCGGAGGTTTTTGGGACAAATCACC
>NZLH01000140.1 GCA_002694155.1 Pusillimonas sp.
ACGCAAACTAGTTAGGCTGGCTGCGCGTCAATTCAATTTTGAAATCTTCTTTCTCAAAAGCAACACGGCTTAGATCATCACGCTTTGAAAGCTCCTCAATGAGTTTTAACAGCGGACGAGAAGCAGGGTTGTAGGTTGTTTGCGTTGGCCCCGAGGCAAGTGCCTCATCGACCAACTGGCCGGGCATAACCGCCCGCAGCACCAGCTCTTCATCCGGTATGTTTCCAAATTTCTTACGCAACTCTGGCACTTCAAGCATTTGGGGTTCTTTATCCAACTCACGTGCCCGACTTCGACTCAGAATGCGATCTTTTATGTTTTCATCGATAGGAAACGCAGGCGCACCGAATTTTCCCAACGCAAAGCGTATAACCTCATCAGGAACATTTTCGTACCGCCCGCCAGACAGCACATTCATTACCGCTTGCGCGCCAACTACTTGAGAGAAAGGCGTGACCATAATCGGATAACCCAATTCACGACGCACGCGGGCAACTTCCTCCAACACCTCGGGCAAACGATGTTGCTGATTAATTTCTGTCAGCTGGCGCGTCATTGTCGACAGCATCCCTCCCGGGACCTGATGCTCAAGCGCGAACGCATCAAAATCGATCGCTTGCCCAACAGGCAAGCCTTCCGCTTCGGCAAGGTCGTAAAAATACCGACTCATCGCTGACAACGCGGCATCATCGATATCCACCTCGAACCCCAGCGCCCGCAAATTGGTAACCATCGTCTCCGTGCGCGGTTGCGACGTACCACTTCCCAAAGGGCCTACCGCCACATGAAGGGCATCGATGCCTGCCTTGGCGGCTTCTAGATATGCCAAAGGTGCCAACCCCAAACTGCAATGCGAATGCAGCTCCAAAGGCCGGCTTCCCAGCTCATGGCGTACCGCAGTGACTAAAGATCCGGTTTTTTCTGGCGCCAAAAGTCCGCCCGGGTCTTTCAAGTAGAAGCGATCGATCAATTCAGAGTTTGCAATTTGCTTTGCACAGTCCGCATAAAAAGCATCATTGTGGAAAGGACTATGGGTGTAAGTAAAACCGGCAACAATTTCCTGTGCGCCGGCTGCTTTCGCCAACTTTGCTACCCCAAGTAGGCCATCCATGTCATTCATTGGGTCAATGACCTGAAACCGGGAGACGCCATTCTTGACAAGCTGTTCGAACGCCAGCTGCATTACGCTATCGCTCACTTTTTCCCATGATATGAATCGCAAGGGGCTTGCCAGAAATCCAAGCTTGAGGTCAGGTGCGGCCTCATGAAATAAACGTATTCGATCCCAGGGATTCTCCTTGTGATACCGCACGGCAACTCCCAGAGCCGTACTGGTCACGTAATCCAGAGCATAAAACCCAACATCGTTAATTAACGACGCAGCCTGAATCGCCATGGCATTGCGAATGCCCGTTGCCCCCCAAAGACTTTGATTCCCATCACGGATAGTAGTATCAATTAATTGAATTCGACCCATTAACAACCCCGTTCTATAAATCTAGTTGTCGTTCAAGAGGAACGAACGCGCATCAAAACCTGCCCGTACTCGACAAAGCCGCCATCGGAAACACAAATTTCCACGACTTCCCCAGACATCTGTGCAGGAATCGAGTTCATCAGCTTCATCACTTCAATAATGCCAATTGTGGTGTCAGGCGCTAGCTTCGAGCCAACGGTAACAAACGGGTCGGCGCCGGGCTTTGGTCGGGAGTAAAACGTTCCCAGCATGGGCGCGCACAGATCAACCACTTTTGCGTTTTCCTGCGAGACCTTTTCTGGCTCCCCTACCTGATCGCTATTCGGCCCGGAGACCCGTTGCTGTGTCGGGGCCTGATCCTCGGCGTTATTTACCAGGCCATTGCCAACTTCAGTGCTAACAAGGCCCCCGCGTGACACTTCAAGCTTGAAATCTTTGGAGTCCAACTTAAGATGATCAAAAGGAGAAGCGTCAATCAAATGAAGTATTTGCTCGATATCCTGGGTGGTCAACTTCATGCTTTTTGTCGTCCTTATTAAGAGGTACGTGGCTTAAGAGTGCGTTTTCTTATGTCCACCGGAGTAAAGATTAAAAACAAGCGACATGGCATCTGTACCAGGAGCGGTAATTTGCGCCTCTTCTTTTGTGCTCCATATGGTCTCAGGCCGGCATTGCAAAAGCTTGACACCGCCCGAATCGGTTGCACCTTCATCAACCGCCCACTCAATATCAACGGGTTTCCCATAATGCTTTTCAGCCCGCCTGGCCATTTCCCAGAGCGTCTGGATCTGATCAGACGTTAAAGAAGGCACCTGTTCCATGTCCTCCGGTACAGCTTCAACACACACGCCACTCTTTTCCTTATTTGGAACATGCCGTATTGTTTTAGGAGAAACAACTTTCTTGGTGACCGTACCCGTTACTTTGCTAACCGTATATTTGTCGGGGGTTACCTCGCCACTGACTAAGGCCGAACCCAAGCCCCAGCTACTCTCGATGGCTACAACCGACTTATCACCCGTGGTTGGGCTGCGCGTGAACATCACCCCCGCAGCCCGTGCGTTAACCATGACCTGAACAACCACTCCCATGGCAATCTCAGATTCTGGCAGCGCCAGGCGACGCCGATACGCTATGGACTCATCGGTGTACATACTTGCCCAGCACGCCCTGATCGCCTCCAGGGTGTCATTAATATCAAGCACCCAAAGAATCGTATCTTGCAAACCCGCAAAGCTTGCGTCATCCCCGTCTTCCGCGGTTGCGCTGGATCGGACTGCAACCGGGCCTGGGTGTAATTGCTGCAACTGTTCGTAAGCCTCGGAGATAGCCAGCTTTACTTTTTGCGGGATAGGCGCAGTTTTAACCCGATTGCGTGCCGCTAAAGCCACTTCTTGAAGCGCGTTTAAATCTGCCGGATCAACTGCTTCAATTGCTGTCGTTAACTCCCCTTCAGGGTCCCATTCATGCTCTGCTTCGCGAAATCCGGCGGTGGTAACCACAAAACCCGGGGGAACGGGCAGCCCCGCACTTTGTAGCTCCCCCAAGCTTGCCCCTTTACCCCCTACAGTATCGCGATCCGCGTTAGTTAATTCACTAAACCAGCTAACTAAAGCTTCGTCGCCTACAGTAGACTTCATGCCTCCTCCAAAATCGTAACAACGCCATTATGACCATCAACCCTAATGCGCTGACCTGTTTTAATTTTTGTTGTTGCATAACCCGTTCCAACCACCGAAGGCAAACTAAACTCGCGCGCGACAATGGCGGCGTGCGACATCGTCCCGCCAATATCGGTAACTGCAGCCTTCAATTTGCCAAACACAGACGCCCAACTGGGTGAAGTGACTGGACATACCAACACCTCGCCATCGCGCACCTGGCCGATATCATTGGCATCGGTAATAACTCGTGCAATGCCTTCGACCAGCCCTGCCGAGGCCGCAAACCCCCTTAACACCGTGTCTGATTGCTCGTCGGGCATTCCCCAAACTTGCAGCGACTCGGGCGTAATACCATAAAGCATCAACAACAAGGGATCTTCGATATTCTCGGGAACGGATCCTAACGCAGGCGGCGCCGACCACCCCTTCAACTTCTCGAACATGGCTTTACGCTTTTGCACAATCGACTGCCAATGTGCGCACCCAATGGGTGGCAATCCGGTAGGCCACGCTGCGGAAACATCCGATAAAGCCTCCGCCACTTCAAAGTGATTCAGCATAAAAATGTCTTCCGACTCTTTTATTATCCCGAAGCGGGTGAGAATGTCACCAAACCGTCGGACCTTTCCGAAGAACCGAGAAGTAAGCCAATGCTCACAATAAAATTTATGGTCTTCAACGAATGGAAAGACGCGATGAACCAACGCAACCAATTGATCATACGCAGCCTTGTCGTCGTCTGTGGGTAATAGTTCGCGGTGCTCATTAATGATCGTTGCGCGTTCGGCGTGAATTTCGTCAATATTTCGATCAATACTTTCACCCGCTTGCAATTGTTTTATGTAGTTTGCCATGCCAGAAAACGGCACCGACAAATCTTCATTCCAGCTTCTATGGTGATGGTACGTTCCCTCGCCCGTATTCAAATGGAACCAAGGCTCACGCACCGCATCCATTGCCGCAATCCATTTCTTGCCGGGCTCGCCAGCGTCGTGCAGGCGCTGCATTACAACCTCGGGCGCTGCTTCTTGCAGGAAAACATCTGCCAGCCCCAGTTCAACGGATAGCTTCGCAAGCTTTCTTAACTCAAGATCAGGCTTGAAAATCAGCGCGTCGACACCGCGGGTCATTGAAGCGATTGTTTGATCCGAAATTTCCGGAAATGCCTGTCGACAAAACTGAAAAAACGTTAAGTACGCGCCATAACCAAGCAGAATCATTTCCATGTGGTAGTGCCACATTTGTGTGAACTTATCAACGCTTTGGTTAAACGTTTGATTCAGCAACAAGCTTTGCGAAATGCCCTTGCCTGTCAAAACGACTGACTCATCCTCGACTTCAGGCAAATCGGGGATCGGCAATTCATCGATCTCATGGATCAACGCCGTCATCTTCGATTTCCATTTCTCGTAGAGATCGTCCCAGTTTTCATAATAGAACTGCGCTCTTGTCTGGAAAATCGCCAAGCGTTCTTCTATTTCCTTCGGATCATCAATCATGACCGCGCTCAGGTACACGCGGCCATTGATGATTCGCACATCCAGGCCTTTCATATTTGGAAATACAAAGACGCGGTTAGCAAAAGCACTAAGCGCAGAGAACACCCCATGCGAGACGATGCAATCAAAAGGCGGGATCACTTCGGGATAATGCATCGCGTCGTAAAACCAGAATCGCTTGTCGTCCTCTGGCACCACACGCCGAAAGGTTGGGTACATTGAATCTGCGTCTTCAGCACCTGCTACGGTTTCAACCTCGGAAGGAAGGGGAAATCGAATAGAGTTATTCGGGCTATTCATTCATTTGTCTCCTGGATTATGTAAGCGTTTCTTAACGAACGTCTTGTATCAGGCTCAGCTCGGCGCCAAGCCCATAATTTCAGTATAGGGAGTACCAGGAAGAGGGTAAATGATGCCGAGCCCACATAAACCTAAGCGATTGGCTTACGTGTTTACCCTGAAAGTTCAATGGCATGATCAATACGCGCCTTTAGCTCAGCCTCGTCACAGCGAGTCAATTCACCACAACACTGGCACGCAACAATTTGTTGGCCGCCTCGTCAGGACAAGACTGGAGTAGCAGTGATCCCCATCCTCTCGGAACGCCCACTAACGAGCACTCTCGGCTTCAATCATTGTTCAGATTCCAATGACACCATCAGTAACTGCGCAGCCAACAATCCTTACGGAATGGACAGTACTGCATCCTTTTAATGAAAATGCACGAATATAGACTTAACTTATGCCAGAACTCATAAGTTTTAAGAGAATTTAGCGATCGACAAACATATTCCTTTCGCCCCAGTCTCTTGTAAGCCGCCCCAAGTC
>NZLH01000141.1 GCA_002694155.1 Pusillimonas sp.
AAGTATAAGCCCGGCCTTTCAAGCTTGGAAAAGCCTGGCAAACTGTTGAGCCTGAGCGCTGATATCGACAGCTTCAAAAAGGCCGTTGATCACCGCCAGGCTGGTTGCGCCAGATTGAATAAGCGGCTTTGCGTTTTGCGGCGTAATACCACCTATTGCGACAATACCGGGTGGCGGGTTTACTAACGCAGTGGCAGATTTCAGTTCTTGAAATAGTTCAAGGTTGGCTTTAACTGCATTGGGTTTGACGCTAGATGGATAGACCGCACCGAATGCAACGTAATTTGCGCCGGCATTAATGGCAAGTTGCGCCCGGGCCAGTTCGTTGTAGCAAGACGCCCCGATAAGTTTGTTGCTACCCAATTTGTTGCGGGCATTGGCAATGCTACCGTCGTCGCGCCCAAGATGAACGCCGTCGGCGTCGATCGTTAAAGCCAGGTCGACACTGTCGTTAACAATAAAAACGACACCAAGCTGTTGGCACAATCGGCGCAGTTCGCCGGCCTGGTCGGTGGCTTGCGTGCCGGTTACCGATTTTTGTCGCCACTGCAAGGCAGTCATGCCGCCACGTGCAGCTTGTTCTACTGCGTTTGTCAGCTTTTTGAAATCTGGCCATTCGGGCGTAATCCCGTAAAGGCCGCGGGGAAAGGTTAAAGCAGATGTCATGGTGCGGAGCGATTGTAAATTTGTGCGCCCATGCCCGGGCGAAAGGTACGCGTGGTTAGGCCGCTTGCATGTTTTAGCGCCGCTTCAGTAGCTTGCCGAACACCGATGCCCCGCGCAAGCTCTACAGCCAGGGCGCAACCAAGCGGACCATTTTGATTGCTGATCCGGGCTGCAGGCTGTGTACAGGGCCAGTTTACAAGCTCTTGTTCCGGCCCTTGCAGAACGTGAGCGCGCTGACCAGGACGCAGTGCTGTGTTGGTTGTAAGCACCCAGTTTGCGCCGAACTGCATCAGGGTTTTGGCGGGTGACGCAGCCCGGCGAGGCAACACGCCGTCGGTTACCCATTGCGTTAGTACGTTTTCATCGACGACAACCAGATCGGCTTGCGGTAGCAAGAGTTCAAATGTGGCGCTAATTGCATCTTCTGGGTCGAAATCATCGCTTTGTAAAGCCTGCGGGGGCGTGTGCAGTTGCAGTAGCAAGGGCACACTGGGATAGTCGGCTGCGATCTGGGCTAATACGCGTACGGCATCTGTGGTGTACAGTGGACCAGCCTTGATAGCTTGCACATGCATGTCTTCAAGCAAACAACGGGCCTGGTCATCGATAAGTTCTGCCGTAATGGCGTGTATTTCCTCGATATTGGCCGTGTCTTGTACATGCAGGGCCGTAACGGTACTTAATGCATGGGCGCCCAGAGTACTGCAGGTAATGGCGTCGGCCGGCAGGCAGCCCGACCCGCTTGGGTCGAAAGGGCCGTAAAGCAACACGAGGGGAGGAGAGGTTTCAAACACGAATTAAAAAACGCTTTACTATTGCGATAAGTAAAATTGACCCCATTCTATAGGAACGGTCCCGCTTGTTGGTGACCCAAACGAAAATTTCAGTGAGTAACAATAGTTATGCGTACATGGATGTGCCTAATTTGTGGTTGGATATATGATGAGGAAGCGGGGCTACCTGAAGAAGGGATTGCTCCAGGCACGCGTTGGGAAGATGTTCCGCCCAACTGGGTCTGCCCTGAATGTGGGGCGCGCAAGGAAGATTTTGAAATGATGGAAGTCTAAACAGTCCAGGAGGGCGAGTCATGGCATCAATACAATTTAACAATGAACTGAGCGTCGACTTGTCCAAACAATTCCTACTGGCTATGCCAGGTATGGATATGGGTGAGTGGGCGCACAGTGTGGTGTTTGTATGTGAACACAACACAGAAGGTGCGCTGGGTTTAATAGTGAATCGTCCAAGCGATATCACAGTAGCTAATATGCTGGAACGTCTGGGGTTGGAACTTGATAACGCCGCCCAGGCAGCAGGAGACCAGGTTGTTTACTTTGGTGGGCCGGTACACACTGATCGCGGCTTTGTTCTGCACTCGACAGTAAACAAAACGTATGCCTCAACCATCAATCTGGGTAATTTCCAGCTTACAACCTCGCGCGATGTGCTTGAAGATATTGCCAAAGGTGAAGGGCCCGAGCAGTTTTTGGTAACGCTGGGCTATGCAGGCTGGGGAACAGGCCAGCTTGAAAGCGAATTGGCACAGAATGCCTGGCTGAACGTTGAAGCGACCCCGTCAGTTATTTTCGATTTGCCCCACGATGGGCGCTATGAGGCAGCACTTGGCGCATTGGGCATTAATTCGTCGATGCTTACGGGTGTAGCGGGGCATGCCTGAACAGGTTCTGCTGGGGTTTGATTTTGGCCAGAAGAAAATCGGCGTGGCGGTAGGCAATACGCTTACCCGCCAAGCTCGTCCTCTGACTATTTTGCTACCTAAAACCAGGGAAGAACGTTTTAAGCAAATTGCCGCATTGCTTGAAGAGTGGCAGCCTGAACGCTTGATCGTAGGTTTACCGCTTACAATTGAAGGTTTGGAACAAGACGCGTCCCGGGCCAGCCGCCGGTTTGCCAATCAGTTAAACGGGCGTTTTGGTAAGGATGTGCAGTTAGTTGATGAACGGGGCTCCAGTCTCGAGGCGCAAGCCTTGCTGGGTAGCCATGCCCCCGACGATGCGATGGCTGCTGCCGTTATTTTGCAGCGCTACCTCGATGCGCTGGATTCGCTTAAGTAAAGAGGTCGTTTTGCGTTTTCTTCTGTTTTCGATCCGTTTTCCATTGGTTCTACTGTGGCTAATTTCTTGCCTGGTTTGCGTTGCCTTGGTTTATCCCTTTGTTTCCATTGGTGTGCGTAACGCAATGAATCATCATTGGTCTCGTGCGCTTATGTTTTTGTGCGGGGTCAAATTACGTGTTATGGGCGAGCCGACCCTTCAGGGTTCGGCGCTATGGGTGGCGAACCATGTTTCCTGGATCGACATTTATGTGTTGTCCAGTGTTCGCTGCGTGGCGTTTATTGCAAAAAGTGAAATTCGCGACTGGCCTGTTATAGGGTGGCTGGTTGCCAAAGTTGGCACAATCTTTGTTAATAGAAGCCAGCGTAATTCGGTACGTAAGGTGGGTGCCGATATGCAAAAACTGTTTGATCAAGATATGGTAATTGGGTTGTTTGCAGAGGGAACCACAAGCCGTGGCTTCGATGTATTGCCTTTTCACACCAGTTTGTTCGAGCCGCCGGTTCGGGCGGGCATAAAAATTCAGCCCGTTGCGTTACGTTTTTTTCACAAGGGCCAACGCAGTGACTACCTTGCTTTTGTGGGCAACGAAAGCCTGATACACAACTTGTGGGTACTTTTGGGGACAACGGGGGCAATGGTTGAAGTGCAGTTCATTCCACCCGTGCCGGCCGAGCAGTACGAAGGTGGCCGTGCCCAGGTTGCCGATTATGTTCGTGAGCACATTCGCGAAGCTGTAGTTCAGGGCTTGGCGCAGGGGCATGAAGCGCAGCCCCTTGCCGCATAGTGTTAGCGTTTCACCACCGCGGATAAATTTTTTTCTTTTATGCCGCCTCAGGTGCCGCCTGGTGTTTGGTGCCCAATGCAGTCTATTTGAACCAATTTGCGATCACCTAAACGCAATGCAGTAAGCTTCCCACCCCACACGCAGCCCGTATCCAGGCAAATAGCGTTTGGGCGCAACATAATCCCCAGGGACGACCAGTGACCAAACACAACAGGGGTGTTTTGTGTTGCCCGATTGGGCACATCGAACCATGGCATTAGGTGCTCGGGCGCTTCACTGCCAGGTGCATTTTTGTACGATAAATCCATACGGCCTTTTTCGTCGCACATGCGTAGGCGTGTTAACGCGTTAATAACAATACGCAAGCGCTTGTTAGGGCCTAAGTCGTCGCGCCATCGGTCGGGCTCATTGCCGTACATTTTTTCAAGGTGCTGTCGCCAGTGTTTCGATTGCAACGCTTGTTCTACTTCTTTGGCCAGCCCCAGAGTTTGTTTCAGTGTCCAGGGTGCAAGTACGCCTGCATGAACAAGTAAATGGTTGTGCTCGTAGTGGGCCATTGGACGATGGCGCAGCCAATTAATAACGTCATCAGCATCGGGCGCACCCAGAATATCGGCAATTGTGTCCGATCGGCCCGGTTTGCGCACGCCTGCTGCGACCGCAAGCAAGTTCAGGTCATGATTGCCCAGTACCGTTACGGCGCGGTTACCCATTGCCATAATTCGTCGAACGGTATCAAGCGAGCGCGGGCCCCGGTTCACAATGTCGCCGGCAAACCAGAATCTGGCCTCTTGGTCGCCGGCAATTACGGGGTGCTCAAGCAGTTGATCCAGCGCTGAACAACATCCTTGAACATCGCCGATGACCCATGTGGGACTTTGAAAGGAAGACGTGGGGGTGAAGCTCATGTTACCGATTTATTCCATGGCCCACGCGTACGCAAGAAGCGCTGGGCCTGATGTTTGTTTTCCATGAAAATAAGTGTTGCCAGGGCCAGTAAAAGCGCGCCGATATTGGGTACCAAAGCGGTTACCCATGGCGACCATCGGCTTAACATGCCCACATTCAGGGCCAGCTGGTTCACCATAAAAAAGCCCACGCCCAGCAAAATGCCAATGAATACTTTGCCGCCTACCCCACCGCGCCGGGTTTGCATAAAGCCAATTGGTGCTGCAATGGTGATCATTACCAGTAGTGTGAACGGGTAGGCAATTTTGCGCCACAGGGCAACAATTTGACGGTCGGTTTGAAGGTTATTGGCTTTCAGGTAGGCAATGTAATCGTTCAGTACCGTTATCGACATGCGTTCGGGCGTAAGAATACGGGCAATTAGACGTTCGGGCGTTAAGCTGGTGGTAATTGTGCGTTCAGGTATTTGTTCCAGCGTAGTCAGTGGTCGTTCAGGTGCAGTAGCATCATTCAGGGCACTCATGGCGTTTTCGCTAATTTGTGTTTCCGCTACCTCTTCCATTACCAGCGTGCCGTTTTGGAAATAGCCTTCTTTGGCTTGAGAAAAGCGCACTAGCTCCTGGCCTTCATGGAATTCGTAAAGTGTAATGCCGGCCACGCCGCCATTAGGCTTAAGCTCGGAAATATTGATAATTCGGGTGCCTTTATTCGGCGCTTCTTCTTTAAACCAGTAACCACTATTCAGTCGGCCACCGCCGGCCCGGCCCATAAGCTGCAGGGTGGCTTCGCTGGCTTTAATTTCTGCCGCCGGCGTAACCAGTTCAGATAAAAAGAAAGCGGCGACAACCCAGGGGATGGTGATAATCCAGAGCATGCGCAGCAACTTCATGCCACTAACCCCGGAAACACGCAAAATAACGAGTTCATTGCGTTGTGCCAAACTGGCCAGCGCCAGAATGGCACCGATTAACAGCCCGATGGGTAAAAGCTCGTAAAGCCGGGTGGGCATTTGCAGCGCCTGAAGGTAGAACAGGTCAAGCAGCGTAAGTTTAGTGCCAACGTCGTCCAGCTCCTCAATAAGCGCGAAGAACGTAAAAAGGCCCAGCAGGGCCAGCAAAACAACAATGCTGGACCGGTAAATTTCTTTGGCAAGGTAACGGCGTGCGGTGCGCATGAAAAAAGGCGGAAAGCTGGAACAGGCATAAGCTTAACAAACGCCGGCGATTTCTGTGTGGCCAGGTACTACGAATTAGGTAGTTGCACAGAAAATTAAGTGGTTAGGGTACTTCAACCAGTCGCATACGCTGCAACAGTGTGCGAGTGCGAGATTGCAAATAGCGGGTATTGCCGCGCTTATCGTAGTAGACAGGGTTAGGCAGCATGGCCGCCATTCGGGCTGATTGGGTAGCGGTTAATTGTTCGGCATTTCGCTTGAAATAGTGTTCGGCCGCAGCCTGTGCGCCAAATACGTTCTTACCCCATTGCGCAATATTCAAATACAGCTCAAGAATGCGTTGTTTGCTTAATACAGCCTCAAGCATAAAAGTCAGCAACAGTTCTTGCGCTTTACGCCAGTAAGAGCGATCACTGGAAAGAAAAAGGTTCTTTGCCAGCTGTTGGGTAATGGTCGAACCGCCGCGTACACGTTCGGAGCCCGATTCCGCCATGCGCAGGTTGTATTCCCAGGCGCGCCTGATGGCCTCCCATTCAACTCCGTGGTGGTTAATAAAATTTGAATCTTCAGACGCAACCACCGCCCGTTTCAGGTTGGTGCTTATTTTGTCGTAGGGCACCCATTTGTGAATAATTTGAGCATCTGTTTGTTCGGCTTGCAGTTGCGTTAGCGTGTTCCGCATAAAGGCGCTGGTGTTCGGGTTATGAAACTTCAACCAGATCACCATGACGAATAGGCCAAACTGGTAGAGCAGAAAGGCAAAAATAACGGTCAGCAGTGCGATGCTAATCAGTTTGCCTTTGGGTCGGCTCATAGTGGGCTCCAGTGTTAAGTTAGCCTTTACCCAGCTGGGTGCGCAGCATGGTTAATACTGGTTCGATATCGGGTGTAACTCCGTGCCAAATTGCAAACCCGGCGGCTGCCTGGCCCACCAACATTCCCAGGCCGTCTGCCACATGATTTGCACCTGCAGCTTTGGCAGCCTGCATGAATGCGGTGTCGTCTGTTGAATAGAACATGTCGTAGGCTAACGCACCAGGCGCATATTGAACCCCAGGCAGGTCGGGTGCGGCCTGGCTGATACTGCTCGAGGTCGCGTTAATGACAATTGGCCATTGACCCTGCGCTTGATTCAAACCGCCTGAAGACAGCAAAGAGGCGAACTGTGGGCATTCTTTGGCAATGTGTTGATGCAGTTCGGTGGCGCGTTCGGCTGTGCGGTTTACGAT
>NZLH01000142.1 GCA_002694155.1 Pusillimonas sp.
AGTTGCCGGTAGCGACTGAGGACATTGAATTGTTACATCGAGGTTTGTACCTGTACCACACGGTGCGGTAAGCTCTAGCTTGAGGGTAGAAGGAGTGGCATTTGGCTTGTTGATAACCATAGCCATATTCCCAATGCTTGGGTTAATAGCAAGGTTACCTGCTGAGTGGGTGATAGACGTGCTTCCGCTAGAAGTAACCCAATTGCCGTTATTAGGGACTAAGTTATTTAGGTTGAATGTGCCCGGTAACTGAGGGCAAGCAGACGCTGTCTCTCCAACCACAATAAGCTCTCCTGCCGATGCGGGGCCACGCTGACTAGCTACAGACGAGGTTAGGGTGGTATGCTCCACTCCGTCAAAAGTTGCCCTCACTCCAATAGGAATGGTAATAGGGTTAGGGAAGCTAATCACAATAGCTCCTGTAGCTGAACCCACATCACAGTTCCATACTGCATAAGAGCCTTTACTTGCAGTACCTCTTACTATAGTTCCACAGCTTGGTTCGCAAGGAGTACAGGTCTGAGAAGGGGCAAGAGTAGCTATTGACCCTGTTGTTATTTGGAGTCTAACAATGTTGCCGTCAGAATAGAAACCTGTTGCTGCAGGCGTGGTAAGGGCGGCATCGCTGTATACAGTGGTTGCTCCTGCAAGGGTTGGTGCGTCGAGGAAAACCGTTACTGTTGTCCTGCAGCAGCACGCAAGCTCCGCCTTGCTTGCGTCATAGCATAAACTGATACCCGAACTTCCTTGACGGTAGTCATAGATGAGGTAAAGGTTCGGCCTTGAAATTGCCGATGGGCCTTGTTGAAAGCTACCTGACGTGTAAGGCGTTCCCACGCCTGATACAGTAACAAGTCCACTCAAATTTGGACTACCGATATTTGCCGCTGCAAGCAGGTTTGTGATACCTGTTGGTGTGTTCGGATAGCTGACGTTAGTTCTAAGGAACAAAAACTGTGTTCCCGTTTGAGTCACGAAGGTATCAGAACCGAATCTGTTACCCGCCATAGTCACTGTAGAGCCTTCAGTTGGAATAAATCCACTTCCCATCAATCCTGTGAACGTATCAAACTGACTGACCACAGGAGCAATACCTGAATTGCTGAATGTAATCTGTGTAGAAGACACAGGGGACGTATACGTTCCTTGCGCAAAGGAAAACTCATTGTGAATGAGTTCACCTGCATCGGAAGAGCTTGTCAAACAAACCTGAATAACATTCAGAGTCTCGGCTTCAGGACACTTAACAGTAATAATTACCTGACCACTTGAGCCTGCACCACCGACAGTCAAAGCTCCTGTAGTAGGACTTGGGTTAGGCTTGGGGATGGTGAGCGTAGAAATAGTCGGAGAAGTCTGCGGCCCTGTAGTGTAGTTAACGCCGTCATAATTAAATCTTAGGTCAGCAAAATTACCCGTGCCCACAAACTGATACGTGATAACAACGTCTCCTGTTGTGGTTCCCAAGTCGTAGACAGCAGCGGCGAGTCCGCTGTCAAGACTGAAAGTTTGCGTAGTACCACATGGCAGGTCTCTTTTCTCTGAAGGCAGTCTTCGGGTATTAGAGTGAAGCACATACTCACCTGCATAGGGGTCATACGCTCCGAGCTTTTGTCTGTCAAATGCCACCTGAAATAGCTCCCTAAACCATGTACTCATTCCTTGGTCAGAGATGACATTAAGCTGCTCGCTTTGCGCACTTGTGCCGCGTAGCTGAATAACAACGCCACGCTTGGCATCGGTAAAGAACTTGTCGTATCCGTACTCAGCATAGCTCTCAGGATTATCTGAGATACCATACTCCTCGGTGCGAGCAATCTGCGTTCCGAGAACTTCAGGGATAGACACAACGTCACCACCGCCAACTGCATCAGAAAGCAAGTTCTTACCTGCGAGCACGTATGAAATCTTATCTTCTTGCAAGACAAGGACGTCGGTCTCACGACCCGCCATCTTTTTGATGTATCCGAATCGCTGCTCAAGAGGCTTGAAGTTCAGAAGCCCAAGGTTGAACTCGTTGGTCTTATTTACGTTGCTCTCTTGATTGTAGACACCACTGTAGGTGATGTCAGCATACCTCCTAATCTGCTTGTAGTCTTGACCCTGAGTAGCTGTCACCCTGTTGCCAAGGGTAAAATCCTTTCCAACAATAGAGTCGCGCACCTTGTAGCTTTCTACGCCATTCCCATAGGTATAGCAGTTATAGAATGCCGTGTCGATGATAGCAGACTGAGTGGCTGTTTGGTCTTGTACATTGCCCTCGTGGAATCCATTTGTAATAGGGTAAGACACCGAAGACTCAAAGAAGATGTCAGGCTGTGCATCAGCAGGCAGCGTCTCAAAAACCAACAGGTCAAGCGCACGACGCACAGTAATACGACCTTTAAGTTTAGAGGTCTTTTTGTTGCTTGTTCCGCAGCACAACGTGCCACGGAAACCGAAATACTTTCTTCCGCTTGGGTATGTTAAAATACTAGCACCAAACTCACCTTGAGCCAAGCCATTGGGGATACCAATCGTGTTAAGGTCGTTTGGAACACGCATATCGTCTTTGCCGTTACCCGTATTAAAATTTGCTGAACCCGAACCTGATAGGGTTGAGGGGTCGTTAGGAGCAGTAAGCGTAAATGCCCCTGCATCTTTTACAAGACCGACACCCCCGCCGCCGGTGTAGAAATCCTCATTGATTAAGGTATCAATGATTCCATCTCCAACAAACCAATCAGCAAGGCTAGGATAGCTTTGCGTAACAGTGTATTGAACATTGTCAATGTCGATTCTTCTCTCCTCACACTTATTACCTGAACCCCTCCTGTCGCCCTGTAGCTTGATGGTTACAATAGAACCTGACGGCACTTCGTAATCTTGACCCGGCCCTATACTACCACCTGAAGGGTTGCCCATAGGGTCATTAAGGGGCAACAGAATATATGGTGCTCTATCAACACCAAGGTTCAAAAAGTCCTGCGCCTTAGCCTCAATCAAGCCTGTATCCTTGAAAGTCCCTTCCGAAGGATTCAAGGCAAGGCCGTCGGTGCTAATTACCATGTACGTTCCCGTCACCCCGTTATTGCCCGGAAGGTCGTCGGCCTGCATGACCTTTTTCTCAAGAACAGTAACATATACGCACTCATCTGTAGGGCCATTTGTGTCAGCCTTAACAATAAGTCTATCGCCCTCCTCCACTTTTCTTGGGTTTTCACCCTGAAGCAAAATAAACGCCCTGTTCTGAGTTGAGTCAACAAAGAAGATGTTCGAGTAGATGGTGTTGTATCCTGACTCGTCAGGCTTGATAGCAAATTTGTATCTGCTTGCAAATGCAGGAGGCACTTGAGTGGTTGGAATCTCTACCCTAATCTGATTTTTGGTATCACTTGCAGAGCATGGAACATGTACAGCGTTTTGATTGCTGACAAGGGCTGTAGTAGCCCTATTGTACTCGTCCATGTAGATAATACCCACCTCGTACCCCCTGTTGCTGTGAAGGCTCTCTGCAGTTCCTACAGGGAAGAATGTTACCCTAGTGGTGCTATTTGATACAAACCTATAGAAGAAGAAAGAGTCGCTAGTTGGAGAAGCAGGGTTATCCGTATATCTCAAGCCGGGAAATGACACCTGACAGGTATTGCCCGAAACTTGATTGAAAATAACAGGCTCAGGTTGTGCGATGCTAGTGCTTGAAGTAAAACCTGAAGTCACAAACGTAAACGAACCAAGCGATTGTTCTCTACCGCAATTGTAAGAATCTGTCAGATTACCTCCCTGACAAGACGTTGCCGCACCACCACTGTCAAAGACAGGTAGAATGTTTGCTAGAGTGCCAACTGCGTTCTGAAAGTTGGCACTGCTCATCCAATCAGCTAATGAATCGTAATTGGCGTTTATCGTAAAAGTTACCGTAACAACTAGCGGGTCACTTGCTGTTCCTGAAGGCATTTGCGCAGGGAACGGCCCCGGCCCAACCTCTTGCGGCACATTTGCGATTTGAAGCTGAAACTCAAACTCCATCACACTACCCGCCGTCAGCCTGCTGTTGCCCTGAGCGTCTACACAGAAAGGAGTAAGGTCAATTTGTTGTCTAGCTGCCGATACCGTTTCTGATGCACCTCCCGTCACGCTTAGTGGGAGGGTATACGTCTGCGCGAATGATGAGACATTAGACGTAGAAAGAACCTCCTCAGAAACGGTGTCTTCCTTTAGCGTGCAGATATAGTTGAGCTGTGTAGGGTTGCCGTTGGTATCTATAAGGTCATAGCCTTCAAGATAGTTTCCGTACATAAGCCTGTTGCCCATAAGCGTTTGCGCTTGGGCCAACAGAGGTACATTGTCGTACAACCTAAGAATCTCAGAGTTAGGCAGAATCGTAAAGATTTTGCTGTCACTAAAATTGAACGTCAGGTCGTTGTTGTCAGGAAGACCGAGCTTTGCTTTGTCGAGCTTCTCGATAAC
>NZLH01000143.1 GCA_002694155.1 Pusillimonas sp.
CCATACTATTAATTGCAAAACCGAGAATATTGTCGAGCGGGTTAAAGAAATTACCGGTGGTGAAGGTGTGCCGGTTGTGTACGACTCGGTTGGCAAAGACACGTTCTATGCATCCCTCGACTGTTTGGCTCCTTTGGGGATGATGGTAAGTTTTGGCAATGCATCGGGGCCTGTGCCGCCATTTAGTTTAAGTGAGCTGGCATCCAGGGGGTCGTTGTTTATTACGCGGCCTACGTTGTTTTCGTACGCAAGCTCACGCGAACGACTTGAGCGCATGGCAGCAGAGCTGTTCGAGGTGCTTGAAGCCGGGAAAGTTGCGCCCATTATCAGTGCGCGCTACCCACTTTCAGACGTTGCATCGGCCCATGCCGACCTGGAAAGCCGCGCGACAACCGGTTCCATTTTATTGAAGCCATAAGATTTAGCGAGCCCTGAATGTCGGATATGCAAGCGCGAATTAAGCAGGAAAATCCTTTTAAACATTGGCTTGGACAAAAACGCCTTACGTTGGGGTTTTGGAATGCGCTGGCAAATCCGCTATTGGCAGAGATTGTTGCCGAATATCCCGGGTTTGAATGGATGCTTTTCGACACCGAGCATGCGCCCAATGATATTCAGTCGTTAATTGCGCAGTTACAGGCTATTCGTTTTTCGGGTAAGCCCGCAGTGGGTCGGCCTGTTCACAACCATCCTGCCGATATAAAACGTCTTCTGGATATTGGCTTTCGTAATTTGCTGATTCCTAATGTGCAATCAGTTGAAGAGGCTCAGCAGGCTGTGGCGGCCACGCGTTATCCACCCGAGGGGTTTCGCGGGGTCTCGGCATATCACCGCAATAACAGTTATGGTCGGGTCTCCGATTACTTCCAGTTTATTAACCAGTCAATTGGTGTTGTTGCACAGGTCGAGTCTAAGCAGGCGGTTAAGCAGCTCGAGCAGATTGCGTCGGTGCAAGGCATAGATGCATTGTTTGTGGGCCCGGGCGATTTGGCGGCAAACTTGGGTTTCATTGGGCAAATACGCCACCCCGAGGTACAAGCTGTACTACAGGATGTCGGCGAGCGTGCCAAGGCGCTGGGTATTGCCCTTGGAATCACCGCCCACGGTATTGATGATGTGGCGCGTTATACCCAGTGGGGATACCGCTTTTTCACCATGAGCAGTGATGTGGTTTTGTTTCGACAAGCTGTGGTGCAGCTATCGGATACTGCACTTGATTTTGCAGCAAAGTGGGAGAAAAACTAGAAAAGCTTGTGTTTACAGCTTAATCATTGCAAAATTCCAAGCACGCGTAGGTGGCTGCGGTCAGTTTGGGCTACCAGAGTTGCGCTTCCATTCTAATTTTATAAGGAAGCATTATGTGTGTACGCTGTGTCGTTTCAAAAACTCCCCACCTGTCGCAGTCTGAACAGACCATCTCTCCCAAGAACCTTTTTTCTCGCAGGTCAGCCATGTTTGCAATGGCTGGGTTGGCGGCTGCACCTTTTGTGCCCGCCAGTGCGCTTGCCAAGTCAGATCCTCCACGGCCCGAGAATCAACTAACACCCAGTGCAGCGCTTGATCGGCTTATGCAAGGTAATGCGCGATATGTGAAAGGTGAAACTACACCCAAGGATTTTGCATCCACGCGCGCTGCCCTGGCACAAGGGCAAAACCCATACGCTTGTTTGCTAAGCTGCGCCGACTCGCGAGTTGGCCCTGAGTTTTGTTTCGATGAGTCGCGTGGTGATTTGTTCGTAACCAGGGTAGCCGGAAATTATGTAACAACCGATATTCTGGCTAGCCTCGAGTACGCGGTGGCAGTATTGAATGCACCTTTGATCATGGTGCTGGGGCATACGCAATGTGGCGCCATTGGTGCGGCTATCGATGCTTATGACAACCACACCGATTATCCGGGCCATACTCAAAGTATTACCACTGAATTGGCGCCAGCCGTTGCCGCAGTTAAGGGAAAAAAGCCCGACGCCGATGCGCTAATGCACGATGTTACGGTTCAGAACGTTCGAATGAATATGGCAAAGCTGGCAACCTCTACGCCAATATTAAGGCGTGCAGTAGATTCCGGCAGCCTGAAGGTAGTGGGCGGGGTTTATCAGCTGGATACTGGCAAAGTCGAGTTGGTCAGTTAGGGTATGTGATCTTGGGGTGTAGGGTTATCTCTGCACTCTTCCTGGGCCAATTCAATTTCGATTGTTGTATGCGAGAGATTGAATTGTTCCAGGGCTATTTTTAGTTCGGTTTTTATTTTTAGATAGTTGGTCATAGACGTTTCGGCATGCGCCACAACATGAGCGGTAAGAACGTGCTGTTCACCGTCTAACGACCATAGGTGCAGGTGATGTATGGCCTGGGTGCATGGTAAGGCAAGTAGCGCTTGACGTATTTCGTGCAATAACTGGGTGTCGGGCACAGCTTGAAAAAATAGTTTAGCGGTTGACCACAACATGCGTGCAACATTAATTAGAATGAATAAAGTGAATGCAATGGAAAGCAGTGGGTCTAGAATCGGCCAGTGGAAGAAGTGCAAGATAATCGAGAGTATTAGTACTGCTACCCAACCCAGTACATCTTCGATTAAGTGCCAATTCAGCACGCGTTCGTTCAGTGTTTTGCCTTCGCTTAAACGATAGGCCGCGTAACCGTTAACACAAACACCCATTACGGCCAGTAAAAACATTCCTTCCGTAACCGGCATAACTGGGTTGTTTAATCGGCTAAAAGCTTCGTAAAGCACCCAGGCTGAGCCAGCAACGAGGATGAGTCCGTTAAGCGCTGCACCAAACAATGACAGGCGTCGATACCCATACGTGAACGTATAGTTCGGAGACTTTGCGCCTAGGCGTTGCAGAATCCACGCAGTACCAATAGACAAACTGTCGCCCAGGTCATGCACCGCATCAGCCATAATGGCCGTGCTTTGAGTAAGGATGCCACCAATAAATTCAATAATGGCAAAAATCAGGTTAAGAAAAAAAGCGAGCGCAATACGCTTTTCAGAGGCATGTTCGTTTGGGTGGTGATGATGGTGGCCGTGCATAAGTAGTTTTTATATTGTTAATTTGCTTCTACGCGATTTCGTCCGTTTGCCTTTGCTTTATACAGAGCCTCATCAGCGCGTTTAAGGGTGACATCCACTGACTCATTTGACTCGGCTGTCCATCGGGCAACACCTAAAGATACGGTTAAGCGACCAACGCCGGGAATGTCAGTTTGATTCGCAATGTTTACACGCAGCCTTTCGGCCGCTTGCGTGGCGTGATCAAGGGTGGCATCAGGCAAGAGTATTAGAAACTCTTCGCCACCGTTTCGGCACAGAATGTCCTCGTGCCGCGAATATGTTTTCATTATCTTGGCAAGATGTTTAAGCACCGCATCGCCAATATCATGGCCGTATGTATCGTTAACTTTTTTGAAGTAATCGATGTCGATGGCGATCACGCTGAAGGTATGCTGGTTTTGAGTCAGCATGTTAACAGCCTCGGTAAGCCCGCGCCGATTAAGCAAACCCGTTAGCGGGTCTGTTTGCGCTGTTTCGTTTAGCTTGTCGATTTGGTAGTGGAACGATGCCTGGCTTTGCATTAAAGCTCGTTTTAGCTGGCGAGCTTCGAAGTACCACGATTGAATGGCTTGTAACGGTTGTTTAGAGTTGGCTGTGTGAAGTGCACGTGCATGAAGCGCCAGGTCGGTTAAAGGGCGTGCAATAAGGCGCGAGACCCACCAGGCAAGAATCAGGATCGCTAATGCCGGCAAACTGGTATCAAGAATAAGAGCAAGCATGTTTGAGGTCAGGCGCTCGGTAAGTTGTTCCGTCGGGCTTTGGGCAACCACACCCCAGCCGGTGGCAGCCACCGGCGCAAAGCCAGCCAGCATATCTCGCCCCTGGCTGTTAATGACCCGTTGAGCGCCGGTAAGTCCGAACAAAACCTGGTCGACTACTTCGTTTTCTCCCACGATGGTACCCACGCGGTTGCGGTCTGGGTGGTACAACAAGCGACGCGCTTCATCAACGGCGTAAACGTATGAGGTATCACTGTAGTAATGACGCCCCAGAATATCGTCCAGACTATTTGCCTGACCCAAATAAATAATTCCGCTAACAAAACCCAGGTAGTTTCCAACAGGGTTGAAGATGGGTTGTGATATCGCTATGGTAAGTTGGCCGCTGGTGTTGTGATAGGGGGGGCTGACAGTTGGCGCCTTTCGGTTCAACGCCATTTTTACACCTGTGCTGTTTAAAGGGCGTCCGGGTTCTTCTAAATGGCCAGACGAACTGGCCTTTAAATTGCCTGCGCTGTCAATGATGCCCACAGCGCTAAAACTATAAGTTTGACGATATAGTCGTTCAACCTCTTGCGCTTGGGTTGCAACGTTAAGGCTCTGCCCAAGCCGTTTAGCGCTGACATTCAATTGTTGCAGGGCATTTGCAAGAAAGCGGTCTGTGCTTTCGGCAATTTTGGTGGCATAAGCATGGTTCAGTTCAAGCCGATTCTCTAACAAGATAGCTTGTTGCCGTTGGTAGCTGGCGACGAAGGTGTTAACCATCATGACGACGCCGGTTACAACAGTCAGTAAAACAATAAGTGGACCAAGGCTAAGTATTGGTAAGCTCAGTTTGATTTTCTTTTTGTGCATAAGTTGTTGTTTGCGCATGGGCAAGTTGTCTTAAGCTCGCGGGTGGTGTTGGGCGTGCAGCAACTTCAGTCGTTCACGGGCAACATGGGTGTAAATTTGGGTTGTTGAAATGTCGGCATGGCCAAGTAACATTTGTACAACTCGCAGGTCGGCACCATGATTCAATAAATGGGTTGCAAAAGCGTGGCGTAATACGTGGGGTGAAAGGGGGGCATGAATTCCGGCTTTAACTGCATATTTTTTCACAATGAGCCAGAACGCCTGCCGAGTCATAGCCGCCCCTCGTTGGGTGACAAATAATGCGTCGCTGCGTTTTAAGCCCAAAAGGGCGGGTCTTGACTTGGTGCAGTATTCATTTAGCCAATGCTGAGCCTCAGCACCTAGCGGAACAAGTCGGTCTTTACCACCTTTACCCATTACCACGCGCACAACGCCCGCGTTCAGGTCAACTTCAAGCAATTTCAAATTTACTAATTCGCTAACCCTTAACCCGGTGGCGTAGAGCGTTTCCAGCATAGCGCGATCGCGTAAACCCAGGTCCGTTTGAAAGTCAGGCGCCTCCAGAAGTGCCTCTACATGCTCCATGCTAAGCGTTTTCGGAAAGCGCGAGGGTTGCTTTGCTGACTTGATATCCTGGCAGGGGTCAAGCTTTATGCGCTGCTGACGACGGGCCCATAAGTAGTATTTTTTCAAGGCGGCAAGACGACGGTTTGCCGTGGTCGCGCGGGAGCTTGGGTGAAGGTGGGCAAACCAGGCCTGGACATCGGCAGTATCGGCATGATCAATATCATACCCTTGTGTTTTCTCCAGCCATTGCGCAAAAGCGGTAATGTCGCGTCGGTAGGCCGATAAGGTGTTGTCTGCCAAACCGTCTTCCAGCCACGCAGAATCAAGGAAAGCATGGATGGCATCACTTGAGCGGCAGTGTGTTTTTGTTTTGCTTTTTGGTACGACCATATTGTCCGACTTGGTTTAACAAGGTAACGGCAGCGAAGTACACTCAACGTTTATACCCGATGGCACCACAATGAGCACCACTTTAACTGAATCCACCGAATTTGATCCTGTTTCTTATGATGCTTTGCTATCGTTCGATAGCCGAAGTACGGTCGTCTTAACTGTAAACAACCGGCATGCGCGGCGCATTGTCAGCGACCTGTCGTTGGTTTTGGGTTCTTCGCGAAAGGTGGTGGCTTTACCGGCTATTTTGCCATGGTCTGCCTGGATTCGGCAGATGTCTGATCAGCGCACTTTCTTGCCTGAAGGTGAGATGCCATCTTTTGTGCTTGATAATTTTGGTGCTGGTTTGCTTTGGAAACAAGCCATTGAACACGTTGAGCATGATACCGCGTTATTAGATACGCAATCTGCAGTGCGGTTGGCAATTGAGGCTAACCGACTAATGGATGAATGGGCACTGGAAGTGCC
>NZLH01000144.1 GCA_002694155.1 Pusillimonas sp.
CCTGGGACCCTGACTTTAACACTGCCGACTTCCCTGTTTTGCTTGACATGACGCGACTTGACGACCGATATCGCAAACATTTTGGGCTGGACTAACATTTTAATTGTTATAGGCCAGGCCTTTAATTGTAGACCAGGCGTTTAAGCTTACAGGGCAGCAACAACAATTTTAAACCCGGTTTTTTCCCACTCGTTTACTTCATTCTGTAACGAGTACTCGGTAAGTGGGTGAGCCTTAAGCCAGGCATTGTTAACGGTAATGGTAAACGTTCGGCCTTTGGTTGCCAGGCTTAAAGGAATACGCCCCAGGTTTTCTCGGGGTCGCATTAATAAAGCAGCCAGTCGCATACAAAGCAGCGCAACCCATTGGCCCCATGCTGGTCTATAAGCTTTCAACTTCCGAAGTTTGCCGGCGTGGCCTAATGTAAGCCAGGAAATAATAGCTTGCTCGTCAGTTGAAAAGCCCGGCATATCGGCATGCTTAAGAATATAGGCACCGTGTTTATGGTAGTCTTCGGCGGTAATCGACATACCCAATTCATGTAAATCGGCAGCCCAGCCCAGCCATTTTTGCAGGTCTTCTTTTTCGTCTTTGTTAATTGGAATGCTGTTGAAAAGGTGCAGAGCACATGCCCTGACGCGTGCTGCCTGCCCTTGATCTACATGATAGCGACGCATGAACTGTCGTACGGTTTCGTCACGTTTGTCGTGTTTTGATTCCCGGCCTAGTAAATCGTATAGCACGCCAACCCGCAAAGCGCCTTCGCCTTGCATCATGGTTTCAATGCCCAGCTCGTGAAACGCTGCCAGCATAATAGCCAGCCCGCCTGGCAGAACGGCTGCCCGGGACGTTTTTAAGCCAGGTAACTCCTCCACAATAACCCGGCGGTCATCAACCAGTTTTCTGCGAAGTTTTTCCAGCCCCTCGAGGGTAATACCTTGTCGCGACATTTGCGAGTCGGTAAGTACTGCGAATAGGCCTTTCGCAGTGCCCGACGAGCCGTAAGCTTCCTGCCAACCCATTTTGCGAAACCTTTTGGCAATACCCTCGAATTCACGTCGGGCCGCAAGTAGCGCGCGGTCCATTCGTTCGCCCGATATGACACCGTCGGGGAAGTATTTTTGCGTATAGCTGACGCAGCCCATTAAAAGCGATGACAATTGCAAGGGTTCGAAACTTTTGCCGATAATGACTTCGGTTGACCCCCCACCAATGTCGATAACAAGCCGTTTGTCGTTGGAAGGGGGGAGTTCGTTCGCAACGCCGGAGAAAATCAGACGCGCCTCTTCTTGGCCGGATATGACTTCGATGGGAAAGCCCAGCGCTTCTTCCGCGCGGGGAAGTATGTCGTCAAGGTTGCGCGCAACCCGGAAGGTGCTGGTGGCTACTGCACGAACATAATCAGGGTCAAAGCCTTGCAGCCTTTCACCATAGCGTCGAAGAATGGTAAGGGCGCGCTCGATAGAGGCCGAATCAAGCCGGTTATCTGGCCCAAGACCTGCCGCCAGGCGCACCGACTCTTTGAGGCGATCGACTGCATAAATATGCGCGATGTTGTCTTGTTGTACAACACGGCCAATAGAAAGCCGGAAGCTGTTAGAACCGAGATCGACGGCCGCAAGTAGTTGATCCATGAACCTGTATTTTGGTTGTTTAAGTGTGAATTATAAATAGTGTTGCGATTACTGCGATCTAAATTACAGGTGAGTTGCTTGAATGTCTACGATCCGGTTGTCATAATCGTGTCAAATAGATGTCGTATAAGTGACATCATCCTGTTTTTTTAATCGGAAAACCTATGCCTCCCACCGTTCCTGTGTCAGATACGCAACCTGCGTTGCTTAATCGCGAGCTATCGTTACTTAAGTTCAACGAGCGCGTTCTGAGCATGGCGGAGTACGATACTACGCCTTTACTGGAACGTTTGCGCTATGTTTGTATTGTCAGTTCGAATCTGGATGAATTTTTTGAAATCAGGATATCCAGTCTTAAAGAACAACTGGCACGTAATGCGCATATGGTGGGACCCGATGGCTATACGCCAGGCGAAGCGTTTGATCGCGTTCAATTGGCTGCGCGCCAATTAGTAGAAAGACAATACAGCCTTTTAACGAATCAGATTCTTCCAAAACTGGCCAAAGAGGGGATAGGTCTGACCGACCCAGTGCATTGGTCGGAAGAGCAGCGCTTATGGGCACATGAAATTTTTATGCGCGACGTGATGCCGTTGCTTACGCCCATTGGGCTCGATCCGGCGCATCCGTTTCCGCGGGTGTTCAATAAAAGTTTGAATTTTATTGTGGCGCTGTCGGGTGAAGATGCGTTTGGACGACCAGGTCATATAGCCATTGTGCAGGCGCCACGCGCTTTGCCCCGGGTGATAAAAATGCCGCCCGAAGTGGCAGGCATACCGCACGGGTTTATTTTGTTATCCACACTTATCAGCGAGTTCGTCGGAGAACTCTTCCCAGGGCTGGAGGTAAGTGGCTGTTATCAATGGCGCGTTACGCGTAATAGCGACTTATTCGTTGACGAGGAAGAAATTACCAATTTGCGACTGGCGCTACAGGGTGAGTTGTCGCAACGTAATTTCGGCGCCGCCGTTCGCCTTGAGGTTGATCATGTTATTCCGCCCAAACTGGTAACGTTTCTTCAGCAAGAGTTTTTATTAGAGCCTCACGACACTTACAAGGTGAATGGCCCGGTTAACTTGTCGCGTCTGATGCAGGTGTGCAACTTGGTTAATCGTCCCGACTTGTTTTTCCCCGACTACCGTCCGCGGGTGCCATCGCCTTTTACCGATATTTCCCATAACCCGTCGGCAATTTTCGATATTATTAGCAAGAAAGATTACTTGCTCCATCATCCTTACCAGTCTTTTCAACCCGTGCTCGATTTCCTGGTTGCGGCAGCACGCGATCCGGATGTGGTCGCTATTAAACAAACTATTTACCGAACGGGCGAAGATTCCGAATTAATGGCAGTTTTGCTTGCAGCGGCCAAGGCGGGAAAAGAGGTTACCGTCGTTGTAGAACTCATGGCGCGTTTTGATGAACAAACCAACATAAATTGGGCATCGCGCTTGGAAGAGGTGGGCGCTCATGTAAGTTACGGTGTGGTGGGTCATAAAACGCATGCCAAAATGGCCTTGGTCTTGCGCAGGGAAAAGGGGCACATAAGGCGTTATGGCCACCTGGGAACCGGCAATTACCACATGCGCACCACCCGGTTGTATACCGATTTTGGTCTTTTAACTGCCAATCCGCGCATGTGCGAGGACATGGACAAGGTATTTTCTCTTTTAACGGGTCTTGGTTCGCGCCGCCCGCTACAGCTGCTTTTGCAGTCGCCTTTTACATTGCACGATACGGTAATCGATCTAATCCAAAGGGAAATCGCTAACGCCAAGGCGGGCAAGAAGGCCAGCATAAAAGCCAAAATGAATTCCCTGCTTGAACGCCAGGTAATTGACGCGTTGTACGCGGCTAGCCAGGCAGGGGTAAAAGTTGATCTGGTCGTACGCGGGGCATGCGCTTTGCGCGCGGGGGTTGCTGGCCTGTCAGAAAATATTCGTTTGCGTTCGATTGTAGGCCGTTTTCTAGAGCATTCGCGCGTGTTTTATTTTTACGACAACGGTACCGAGCATGTTTATCTGTCATCGGCCGACTGGATGGATCGTAATTTCTTTCGTCGTGTTGAGGTTGCATTTCCTGTTCTTGATAAAGTTTTGAAAAAACGCGTTATAAGCGAGTCGTTCAGCTGGGCCATGCGTGATAATCAATTAGCCTGGCGCGCGCTGCCAAATGGGTCTTATCAAAAGGTAAAAGGGCGTGGTCGACCCATGAATATGCAAATGAAGCTAATGGAGCTGTTGGGTAAGTAAAAATCTGTTCGTCTGTCACGAACATGTCATATTGACTGTTTAGCATGTTGTTTATGCAGGTTGTGCCTGTGTTAATTGTTAAACAGTTCAAGAGGACTACTCGATGTTTAAACGTGTTCTAAAGCAAGTTTCTTTTGGTATCGCCATTTGGCA
>NZLH01000145.1 GCA_002694155.1 Pusillimonas sp.
ATCAGGATATTGCTGATTTAAAACTACAAATTGAGCAATTAGATAAAAGAAATGAATCCATGAAAGAATTAAATAAAATTATGGAACAAAATAAAACATATAAAGTTGGTGATTTTACATATGATACAGCAAGTGGAAAAGCTATTTCTGGTCCTGGAATAAAGCAAGAAGAAAGAACATTTGAAAAAGGTTCAGATAATTCTAAAGCAGCTAATAGTATAAAACTTTTAAGACAAAGGATTCAAATAAAACAACAAGAAAATGATATTGACAGACAACTTCTTGAAAGACAATTTGAATTTCAAAATAAGATGGAAGAAGTTATGGGTATAGAAGATGAAGGTTTACGTCTTGAAAAAAGTAAATTAATTCTTAAAGATTATCAAATTGACAGGCAAGAAATATTAAATCAAAAAGTAAAAGATCAGGTAAATATTTCTAAAGAACTTGGAGATACATTAGAGCAAGGCTTAGTTGAAAATATTAAAGGTGCAATAAATGGCACACAAACATTTGGTCAAGCAATGACTAATGTTTTAAATAATTTAAAAAATAAATTAATGGATAGAGCACTTTCTAATTTATTTAGTGGTATAGGTGATGCAGTATTCGGTGATGGCGGAAAAAATAAAGGTTTTCTTGGTGGTATATTAGGAGGTATTTTTGGCAAAAAAGCACAAGGTGGTCCTGTTACAGGTGGAAGATCATATATAGTTGGAGAACGCGGACCTGAAATTTTTACACCTCGTGGATCCGGAAATATTACTCCTAATAATCAATTAGGCGGATCTGTAAATATAAATGTAAATGTAGATGCTAGCGGAAGTCAGGTTGAAGGTAGTGATGTTAAAGGCAATGACCTTGGACAACAAATTGCCGTTGCCATACAATCAGAATTAATTAAACAAAAACGAGCTGGAGGTTTATTAGCATAATGGCAACCTTTCCAAATATAAAACCAATTTATGGGGAACAAATTACTGTAAACCAAGATGCTATAACAGTAAAATTAGGTGATGGATATGAACAGCGTTTTATTCAAGGTTTACCTGCTAATAAAAGACTTTTAACAATACAAGCAAAATTTGAAATATCTCAAACTGATGCAAATACAATAAATACTTTTTTAGATGCACGTTTTGATGCCGGTATGGAAGCTTTTGATTATACTCCTTCAAATAGATCAGCAATAAAAGTTAAATGTGTAAGACGATCAGAATCAATTCCATATAAAAATAGAGTTAGCTTAAATCTTACCTTTGAACAAGTAGCGGAACCATAATGGCAATACCAGTATCTGAACTACAAAAACTGAATCCTAGTTCAAGAATTGAACTATTTGTTTTAGAACTTGTAGAGGGTTTGCATTATGCAACAGGAAACCCATCAAGTGTACCCACAATATTCAGATTTCATGCTGGTTCAAGTATGAACTCTAATGCAGAAATAGTATGGCAGGGGAATTCATATCAAAGAGTGCCTATAACTTTTGAAGGTGCAGAATTTTCTGGTAGAGGACAAATTCCAAGACCAACACTAACTATCGCTAATTTAGGAGGTATCACAAGAAGTGGGTCTGTTATAACAATGACTGATTTATTAATTATCGTAAATCTAACAACACCACATAATGATCTGGCAGATGCAAAACTTACACGCATAACAACACTTGCAAGTGAACTTGATGCAGCAAATTTTCCAAGCAGTAGCAATCCATTTGGTACGCCATCATCTAATGAATTGCCACAAGAAATATTTTTTATTGACAGAAAAACTGCTGAAACTAGGCGATTCGTACAATTTGAACTTGTTGGTTCTTTAGATCAAGCAAATAAAAAATTACCTGCAAGACAGGTTACTAGAAATGAATTTGCTGGTGTGGGTACTTTTATAAACGGATAATGAATTATTTGTGGAAACAAGATGCAATAGAACACGCAAAGCAATGTGATCCAGAGGAATCATGTGGAATTATAGGTATTAAAAACAATATAAAAAAATATTATCCTTGTAAAAATATATCAAATGAATTTAAAGCAGAATCTTTTGTAATTAATCCACTTGATTGGGCCGATGTAGAAGATTCTGTTGATGAAATTGTTGGTATTGTTCACAGTCACCCGCAAGATATCCTTGAATTTTCTGAATCAGATAAATATAGCTGTAAGGCAATAGACTTAACTTTTTATCTTGTTTCGCCAAAATCAGATAAAATAGCAGTAATACAACCTGATGAAATAGATGCTTAAAAAAATAAAAGTCTACGGAACACTTAGAAAATTTTTAGGTCAATCTGAATTTGAAGTTGATTTAAATACACCAAGGGAAGCGATAAGTTTTTTAATTTGTAATTTTAAAGGAATAGAGAAACATATGGCTGACCAACTTTATACAATTCAAGTAGGTGCAAAAGTAATAACGGAAGATTTATTAAATTTTAGATCACAAGATGATATAAAGATTATTCCTGTGGTTCATGGTAATTTTCTTCCGATTCTTCTTGGTATCGGTGCTTTAGTTGGTGGAAGTGCGATAACTGCGGGTACTTTTCTTGGTAGCACTTTAATTGCAACTGCCCTTACAACTATTGGTACTACCATGATTATTGATGGTGTGACTTCAATGCTTACGCCACAACAAGACCCTGTATCTCCTGTGAGTAATCAAAGCAGTTTAGACCCTTCAGCTTTGGCTTCAAACTATTCATTTACAGGACTAACAAATATTAGTAATGCGGGTGTTCCCGTTAATTTAGTGTATGGTGAAATTTTGGTAGGTTCTATTGTGGTTTCAAATGGTGTTGATACTGTACAGGTAGAGGGTAATAATTAATGGCTATACAAGAATTTGATCAAAATACTACTTTAAATAATCCAGATTTACCTAAAAATGTATTATCCTCCAAGCAGTTTAATACAATTGTTGAGCTTTTAGGAGAAGGCGAAATTGAAGGGTCAGCCACAGCGTCAAAGGAAAGTATTACAGATAAAACATCTGATGCTTATTTTAATGCTTTTAAAAAAGATATTTTTTTGAATGGAACTCAAGTTTTACAGGAAGCTGCGAGCAACACCACTCCAGAAGACAGTGATTTTAATTTTAAAGATGTAGGTTTTGACTTCAGACTTGGCACAAGTAATCAGACATTTATTGATGGTATTTCTAATATCGAAACTGAGGTTTCAATTGGAACAACTGTAACTACTTCAAATCCTGTCACACACACAGTCAGTCAGACAAATATAAACGCTGTTAGGGTTACACTAAGATTTCCATCTATGCAAAAGTTTAAAACTAATGGAAATATAGTTGGAGTTGAAGTTAACTTACTTATAAAAACAATAGAAAATGATGGGACAACAACAACAGTTATAGATGATACTGTTAAAGGAAAATCTACAAACGCATATTTTAGAGATTATATTGTAAAACTTAAATCAACAACTTCTTTCCCTGTAGTTATAAGAGTTGAAAGGGTAACAGCAGATAGCACAGATGCAACTTTAGTAAATGCTTTTCAATTTCAACAAGCTACAAATATCATCTTTGAGCAAAATGCTTATGCAAACACTGCTCATGTTGCTTTGAGATTAAGTGCAGAACAGTTCCCAAGAATACCAAAAAGAGTTTATAGAATAAGAGGTCGTAAAATTAAAATTCCACATAATGCAACTGTTGATTTACAAACAGGTGCAATTTCTTATGCTGGTACGTTTAATGGAAGTTTTAAAACAAATAAAGAATGGACAACAGACCCTGCATGGATTTTATACGATTTGCTCTCAGACACTAGGGCGGGTTGTGGCATTGCTGAATCTAATCTTGATAAGTTTACATTTAAAACTGTTAGTGAATATTGCGGAGCATCAGTTGATGCTGGTAATGGTGATGGATCAACAGAGCCAAGGTTTAGTTGTAATGTGAACATAACGCAACAACAGGAAGCATACGGGCTTATCAATGCTCTTTGTTCTGTGATGAGAGTGATGCCTTTTTATTCGGCTGGTGGTATTTCCATATCTCAAGACGCACCAAAAACAGCTTCATACATCTTTACAAATGCAAATGTAACAGAAGAGGGTTTTCTTTATGCTGGTTCAAGTTTAAAAACAAGACACACAGTAATAAATGTTAGTTATTTTGATATGACTACACAAGAAGTTGATGTTGAAACTGTAGAGGCTGACGCATCTACACAGGCTAAATATGGAATTGTTGTTAAAAATATAAAAGCATTTGCTACAACCAGCCGTAATCAGGCAAGAAGATTAGGTCGTTGGTTTTTGTATAATGAGCAAAATTCTGGAGAGACTTGTTCATTTACAACAACTGCGGCTGCTGGTGTATTAGTCCGCTGTGGTGATGTAATAGAAATATCAGACAGACTTAAAGCTGGTGTCAGGCGTGGAGGTCTTTTAAGCAGCGTTACAAGCACAACAGTGGTTGTTTTAGATGATTCTAATAATACAGATATTCCAAGCCTTGGAGATAGTCCAACAATTTCTGTAATCTTGCCTGATGGGTCATTAGAACAAAAAACAATAAGTGCTATTTCTGGGACAACGATTACTGTTTCTTCTGCTTTCAGTGCAGCTCCAAATGAACACGCACCTTATATTTTAGAAACTTCAAATCTTGAAACAACAACCTGGAGAGTTATTAGCGTAAAAGAAAATGAGAATAGAACATTTTCAATTACAGCACTTTCGCATGATTCTGGTAAGTATGCTTTTGTAGAAGATGGTTCTGCCTTACCAACAAGAAATATAAACATTCTTACACAAGTTTTAAATCCTCCTGTAGGATTACAGGCTTCAGAACAAATTGTTTTAATTAATAACAAAGCAGTATCTAAAATTACTTTAGATTGGCAAACACAATCTGCTGCGACAAAATATGAAGTTCAATATAGGTTTGATAATGGCGATTTTAAAAAAATAGAAACATTATCAAGTGATGCTGAAATATTTAATTCAGATGCTGGTGAATATGAAATAAGAGTATTTAGCTTTAATGGTATTGGACAACCATCAAAACAACCAGCAGAGTTAACATTTAGTGCGGTTGGAAAAACA
>NZLH01000146.1 GCA_002694155.1 Pusillimonas sp.
AACCCAATTGCGCGCCTCGGTCACCAAAGGTACGGTATCAGAGCGGCGCCCGCCAAAAATGAAGGCATCAATAGGCACGCCGGCGGGGTTGTCCCAATCGGGGTCAATAACCGGGTTCTGGTCGGCTGCAACAGTAAAGCGCGCGTTTGGATGCGCAGCTTTGCGGCCGCAGTCGGGCGTCCAATCGTTTCCTTGCCAATCAATGCAATGCTCGGGTGCCGGGCCCATGCCTTCCCACCAAACATCGCCATCGTCGGTTAAAGCCACATTAGTGAACAGCACGTTTTCACGCAACGTAGCCATGCAGTTGTAGTTTGTTTTCTCGTTCGTACCGGGTGCAACACCAAAATAACCCGCTTCAGGATTAATGGCGTACAGGCGCCCGTCTTGACCAGGTTTAATCCAGGCAATGTCGTCGCCAATTGTGGTGACCTTCCAACCCGACAATGACGCCGGCGGAATTAACATGGCAAAGTTGGTTTTGCCGCATGCCGACGGGAAAGCGGCAGCAACATGCATCTTTTTACCTTCAGGGGAAGTGACACCCAGGATAAGCATGTGCTCGGCCAGCCAGCCTTCATCGTGACCCATGGTAGAAGCGATCCGCAACGCAAAGCATTTCTTGCCCAGCAAAGCGTTGCCACCATAACCCGAACCGAACGACCATATTTCGCGGGTTTCCGGATAATGCACAATATATTTGGTTTCATTGCAAGGCCAGGCTACATCTTGTTCACCCGGTTCAAGCGGCTTACCAACCGAATGCACACAAGGCACAAACGCGCCATTTTCGCCCAGCACATCGTAAACCTTGCGACCCATGCGCGTCATAATGCGCATATTGGCCACAACGTAAGGAGAGTCGGATAACTCGACCCCAATGTGCGCAATTGGCGAACCCAGTGGCCCCATGGAAAACGGAATGACATACATGGTGCGACCACGCATGCAGCCTTCGAACAAACCATTAAGCGTGGTGCGCATTTTTGCCGGGTCCATCCAGTTATTTGTAGGGCCGGCATCTTCCTGCTTCTGCGAACATATAAATGTGCGGTCTTCAACACGCGCTACATCGGTTGGGTCTGACCAAGCCAGATACGAGTTTGGCCGCTTCTCAGGGTTCAAACGCTTCAACGTACCCGCCTCAACCATCATGTTGCACAAACGGTCATACTCTTCCTGAGAACCGTCACACCATTCGATACGGTCGGGTTGCGTAAGCGCAGCAATTTCAGCGACCCACGCTTTTAGGCGTTCGTGCTTAATCCAATTGGGCGCGTTTAATTGAATGGAAGGTTTGCCGTCAGCTGCTACATTCATATGCCTATGTCTCCGTTAGAACAGGGTATTTCCTTGCAACACAAGCTGGCATTTTAGTCTCATTAACACGTGTCGCAAGCCCGGCTATGAAATTTACGTTACATTTAATAACACGTTTGCCTTTCTAATTTAGCGGGGCACGGCTAAACTTATCAGGAAGCTTGAGAAATTATTAAACAAATTGTAAAAATAACGTAACAAGAATCCCTACTACCCTGCCATGAACGCCCTGACCCGAGAACCATTCACGCCACGCTGGCGTATCGACAACATTGGCCGTTTGCTAAACAATGCCATTAAACGTTTCGAAAGTCGCATTTTGTTGGAAATGGAAGAAGCGGGATATGGGGGCTTTTCATTAAGCCATATCACCATTACGCGTAACCTCGATACAGAAGGCACGCGCGCAACTGAACTTGCCCGACGCGCTGGTATTACCAAACAATCAATGGGTGAACTTGTTGCCCAACTTGAACAGAACGGCATCATTGAAAGACAACCCGATCCAAACGACCGTCGCGCAAAAATCATTTTTTTTACACCCGCCGGCATGAAATGGCTGGAAGCTTTCGGTACCGCATTAAACCGTGCCGAACAAGAGATGTGTTCAGAGCTAGGCGACGAAATGTTCGAAGCCTTGCGCAATGCACTATTGCGCTACGACCAAAACCAGCACTAAGTATCAACTTGCAATTCACCAGCGTAAACCATAGCGCCCAAGAAACACGTACCACCACTTTCTTGCACGAAATTCGTGTTTGACATTTTAGTAAGGTAATCTTACTATTGTCGAAATATAAATGTGGGTTAATGAATTGCTTACGAACGGCGCAAGTACATAACGCCATTCAAACACTTAAATACAAATCGGAAAGAGTGATGCTACCGAGTAATACTTCAGTCATGATTGTGGGCGGCGGCCCTTGCGGCTTGATGTTGGCGAACGAACTGGGCCAACGCGGCGTTTCAGCGGTGTTGGTAGACGAAAAACCCAACACAGCATTTAACCCTCAGGCCAACGCTACCCAGGCGCGCACTATGGAACACTATCGACGCCTGGGCTTTGCCAATGAAATTCGTGATTTAGGCTTGCCTACCGACTTCCCAACCGACATAGCCTATTTCACACGCTACGCAACGCATGAATTAGCGCGTTTCAAGTTACCCTCGGCGGCAGAAGCAAAGAAAAAGATTCACTCGCTTTCAGGCTCCTGGAGCGCTGCCGAACTTCCTCACCGCATTTCACAAAAGTATGTAGAACGCGTATTACGCAAACAGGCCGAAAAACTGCCGGGTATTTCAATTAACTTCGGCTGGCGCATGGTTGGCTTCACCGACACCGGCGACCATGTTCGCGTAACCGTTGAGCGGGTTGAAGACGGAACACGCCAGGAAATTACTGCTGCTTATCTTATGGGCGCCGATGGCCCGCGTAGCCCGGTTCGCGAGGCATTGGGATACCGGTACACGGGTGAAACCGGTGTTGTACGCGACTTCATGGGTGGACGCATGTATGCCATTTATGTTCGTAGCCCCGATTTCTATAGCGTTGTTCCTCATGCACCCGCCTGGATGAATGTTTGTTTCAACAATGAACGGCGCGCCTTCATGGCGGCAGTAGATGGCAAAGGCGAATTCGCCTTTCACACCCAACTTAAAGCCCATGAAAATGAGGCCGACATCACCAAAGAAGATGCGCTGCGCATGTTTCAAATGGGGGTGGGCGCGCCAGTAAAAGCAGAAATCCTTTCTCATGGAGCGTGGACTGCGGGTCATTCGCTGGTGGCCAATCATATGCAGAAAGGCCGTGTGTTTATTGGCGGCGACGCCGCACATTTGTTCACACCAACTGGAGGTCTGGGGTACAACACAGCCGTAGAAGACGCTGTAAATCTTGGCTGGAAACTGGCTGCAGTGCTAAAAGGGCAGGCAAGCCCAGCGCTATTGGAAACTTACGAGCTAGAGCGCCAACCATTGGCGGTTCGCAACACCACATACGCCAAAACATTTGCCGACTCGCTGGGCTTATATGCACCAGTACCCGAAATTGAAGAAGACTCTAATGCTGGCCGCCAGGCACGAGACCAGGCAGGCAAATATCTGGAAGCCCACGGACGCGCCGAATTCAATATTCCCGGCATTACTTTTGGCGGCCGCTACGATGGTTCTCCTGCCATCGTGTCCGACGGCAGTGCCGCCCCGCCTGATGCCGCTAACGAATATACCGCTACGGCTTGCCCTGGCGGCCGTCCTCCGCACTGCTGGCTATCAGAAGAAGAATCACTTTACGACGCTTTCGGTTTCGAATGGACCCTGCTTTGTATGAACCCTGACAATGTTTACACTAACGACTTTGATGTGCAGGCACAACAGCGTGGGCTTAACCTGAAAGTGGTGTCAGTCCCGCAAGCCCGAGACTTGTACGAAGCCGACTATGCGCTCATTCGCCCTGACCAGATTGTGGCGTGGCGCGGTAACGAAACGCACTTGGCAGCAGCTGTTTTTAACCAGATTCTTGCCCAACAAAGCCAGTCATAATTAATCCCTTCGGAGACTAGATTCCATGCGTGACCTTAATGAAAACACCCTAACCGATGAAGTCATTGCGCGTTTCAAAAACTGTGAGAACCCCCGGGTGAAGCAAATCAGTGAAGCGTTGGTTCGCCATTTGCACGCCTTTGTGCGGGAAATCGAGCCCACGCAGCAAGAGTGGGAAAGCGCCATTGCCTTTCTAACCCATACCGGCCACATGTGCGACGACAAACGGCAAGAGTTCATTCTGCTTTCTGACACTCTGGGCGTATCGATGCTTGTCGACGCAATCAATCACCGGATGCCCGAAGGCGTGACCGAAACCACGGTACTGGGCCCGTTCTATGTTGAAAATGCCCATCAGTTCCCGCTGGGCGCAGACATTACCCAGAACATAGAAGGCACACCCATGCTTATTCAAGGCACGGTACGCAGCCAAAACGGCAGCCCCATTCCCAATGCCCATATCAACATCTGGCAATCAGATGGGGAAGGCTTTTACGACGTTCAACATCTGGACTCCCTTGCGCTACGTGGGCAATTCCACGCCGACGAAAACGGCAACTTCAGCTGCTGGACGTTACGCCCCTCGGCTTACCCTATTCCCGACGATGGGCCGGTGGGCAATATGCTGCGTGCACAAGGGCGCCACCCTTATCGACCAGCCCACGTACATTTCATGATTCAGGCGCCCGGCCACCAGAAACTGGTGACCCATGTTTTTGCCGACGGCGACAAGTACCTGGATAGTGATGTTGTTTTCGGCGTCAAAAACTCGCTCATTCGGAACTTTGAACTGCACGAGCCCGGCACTGCCCCAGACGGCAAAGAAATGGACAAACCCTACGCCTACCTGCGTTACGATTTCACGCTGAAAGCCGTTTAACCTACTACTACCCCAGATTGCGTAAAACAACAGAAGGACAAGGCCACATGCAAACCCAATTTATCTACGAAACCCTGCCAGCTCGTGTTATTTTTGGCGAAGGAAAACTGGATACACTGGGCGACGAGCTGACGCGTGCGGGCCTTGGCAAAGCTCTTATTCTGTCAACCCCTCAACAAGCTGACTGGGCCCACGAAATAGCCAGCTCACTGGGCGCGTTAAACGCCGGCGTTTTCTCGCAAGCCGCCATGCACACGCCGGTTAACGTTACTGAAGACGCAATTAGCTTCTTAAACAAAGTAGGGGCCGATTGCGTTGTAGAGCTGGGGGGAGGCTCTACTATTGGGTTGGGAAAAGCCATTGCCTTGCGCACAGGCCTACCACAAATTGCCGTACCTACCACTTATGCCGGCTCCGAGATGACGCCCATTCTTGGGCAAACCGAGAACGGCGTTAAAACCACGCAGAAGAGCCCCATTATTCAACCAGGCACGGTTATTTACGATGTAAATTTAACGCTAACCCTGCCCCCGGCATTATCAGCAACCAGTGGGCTTAACGCAATGGCCCACGCCGTTGAAGCCCTTTACGCGCAAGATCGTAACCCCGTTATTTCGCTTATTGCAGAAGAGGGGATTCGTTCCTTCGCCGAATCACTTCCCGCAGTAATTGCGGCACCCAACGACAAGTCGGCGCGCACCAAAGCACAATACGGTGGGTGGCTTTGCGGTATCTGCTTAGGCTCTGCAGGTATGGCGTTGCACCACAAACTATGTCACGTGCTGGGCGGTTCATTCGATTTGCCGCACTCTGAAACACACGCCATTATGCTACCCCACACCGTCGCCTACAACGAACCGGCTGCTACAGAGGCCATGGACTCGATTCGGCGCGCGTTGGCCAACGCAAATGCCGGACAAGGGTTATGGGAACTGGCCAAATCAGTTAATGCGCCATTAGCGCTGAAAGACTTGGGCTTTAAAGAGGCCGACATTGAAAAAGCAACCGAAATAGCTTTAAAGAACCCTTACTGGAACCCTCGCCCGCTGGAAGCTGAAAGTTTACGTGCCCTGCTGCAACGCGCCTGGGCGGGCGAAGCCCCGCAACCATAACGCAGAAACATTAGTTATTTGTATCTGTTTTCGAATCAGGCTCGGCAGCCAATAACGACAACCGCTCGACCTGGTAGTCGCCATGATGGGGCTCGATTGCCGGAAGCGTCTTATTGGCCTTGGCCGACAATTCATTGAAACGATTGACTTTCCCATACAACCCCTGGCGCCCGGCCAGCGAGGTAACCGTGCGGTTGTAATGGTTGCTTACGGTGCCCAGGGTGTCGCCTAACTTCTTCAAATTGTCTGCCACCACGGCAACCTGGTTGTAAATTTCGCCGGCACGATCACTTAACTCTTGTGCCTGCGCACTGCTGCGCGCCACCATCCAAAGGTTGGCAACCGTTTTCAGAATAGGCATTAACGTGGTGTGCGAGACCATAACGACATTACGCTGGTAACCATAATTGAACAGGTCCCGGTTATTCTTCAAGGCCTCGATATAGGCCGACTCAATCGGCATAAACATTAATACGAAGCTTGGGCTACGCATACCAATCAGGTTCGTGTAATCCTTTTTCGACAAGTCATCGATATGCTGTTTTACGGCTTTTACATGCGCCTGCAGCGCGGTATTTTGCTCGGCCTCGGTTTCAGCGCTTAATGCACGGTCGTAATCTACCAGCGACACTTTGCTGTCAATGACCATGTGCTTTTCATCTGGTAACTTAATAACGAAATCGGGTTGTCGGTTTTGCCCTTCACCATCTTTAAACCGGGGTTGTGCCTCGTAGTGGTCACCCTTTACCAAACCGGCCAGTTCTAACGTTTTTTCAAGTTGAATCTCGCCCCAATTCCCCGTTGTCTTCTTATCGCCCTTAAGCGCCAACGTTAAATTGTTGGCTTCAGCGCTCATGCGCAAGCCAACCTCTAACACCTGCTTAATCTCGGTACCCAGCGACGCATTTCCTTTAACCGCTTCATCATGCACTTGGTTAATACGTTGCTGGAATGCCGAGATTTGTTCGCGAAACGGTTTCAGCATGGCATCCAGCGAAGAAGTACTAGACTGCGCAAACAAACGACCTTTCTCTTCAAGCACTTTGTTCGCCAAATTCTGAAATTCGGTCTTTAACTGTTCTCGTGATTGTTCAAACGATTGCTTCAACGTTTCAAAAGCAGCCCGTTTTTCTTCATGCTCGGCCTGCAAGCGCGTCAGCTGACGATCAAGCTCATTTACACGATTTTGGGTATTGGCCAACTCAAGGCTTTTGTCGCTCACCGCATCACGGGCCTCATCAAGCCGTTCACGCAAGCTGCGCAACTCGGCTTCGGAACCGGCAAGCTGGCGATCTAGTTGCTGCGTGCGAGACTCGT
>NZLH01000147.1 GCA_002694155.1 Pusillimonas sp.
CTTCGCTTATCGTGTGTATTCAACGTTCGGCCCGCACGTTCGATGTGGTGTCGGCTGGTCGCCGGTTGTGTGTTAACGTGCTGGCCGATTCGCAGCAGGGTGTTTCGAATATTTTTGCATCTAGCAAGGGCGACCCAGACGCCAAATTTGATCAGGCAGGGCAATGGACACTGTCAGACACCGAGCAGCCAATGCTTGATGGCGCTTTGGTAAATTGTGTGTGCGAAGTAGAGCGTTGGATGGTAACGAAAACGCATTATGTAGTGGTGGGTCGCGTGGTACAAATTCGGGCCTGCGACGAGGAAAGGCCGCTGATATACTTCAATCGAAATTATGTTTCGGTCGCGAAAGAAGAAGTGGTGTGAAACTACAGGAATTTACGTTTGAATCGCTGTCGGCTGCTTATCGGCAAAAGAAGGTCTCACCTGTTGAAGTAGCCAAAGAAACCTTAGCGCAAACCCGGCGTTTGAATAGCGTTTTGAACGCTGTGTATTTTCTAGACGACGATACCACGCTTGCCAAGGCGCGTGAATCTGAACAGCGTTATGCACTTAATAGTGCGCTGGGCCTGATGGACGGGGCGGTCACCACGATGAAGGACGCCCTGCCGGTCATAGGTATGCCAACCTACAGGGGAACGGCGTCGACCCCCGATGAAGGACTGTACTATCGTTGGAATGCCCCAGTAACTGACCGTTTGCTAGAAGCGGGCGTGGTCATTGCCGGAAAAAACACGATGTGTGATTTTGGCATTATTGCGTCAGGTGTTAGCTCTCGGTTTGGTATTACACGCAACCCTTGGAATCCCCAACTTACCCCAGGTGCCTCCAGTTCAGGCGCCGCAGCATCGGTGGCTGCCGGCTTGTGCATTGCAGCGGTAGGTACAGATATCGTTGGTTCAATTCGTGTGCCGGCCTCGTATTGCGGGTTGGTTGGGTTAAAGCCGTCGTATGGGCGCGTGCCTTATTACCCGCCAGTCAGCCCGGCGTTGGTGGCGGGCCCGATGGCGCGCAATATGCACGACTTGGCCATTATGCTGGATGCGTTGGCGCAGCCCGACTCACGTGACTTCACCGCTTTGGCCGTTCAGAACGTTAGTTATGCAAACACACTAAATGAAAGGGCAAAGAACCCTGTGTTCGGGTTACTGGAAAGCGTCGGTTTTGGTGTGCCGCCCGATCCCGAGGTAGTAGCGGCAACTCGCCGCGCTGCGGCGTTGTTTGAGGCTCAAGGCGCCAGGGTTGAGCAGGTGTCGATGCCTCAGTTCGACCCAGCCGATTTATTGTTGGTGGAAAAATTTTATCGGGCACGCACCTACGCCGAGTTAAACACGGCTCCTTTAGATCATCAGAAAAAATCGGCGTTCATGTTCGAGTGGGCAGGGCCCGCTAAAGACGACTCAGCTGAATTAATGTGGCAAGCCATGAACGCGATTGTTCGCCTGCGTGAGCAAACCATGGCGTTGATGCAAGGCGTAAACTACTTGTTGCTGCCTGCCACCCCTACGACAGCCTTTAAAGCAGAGGACGTGGCCCCAAAGGGGTACACCCTGTTCGACGCGTGGTGTAATACCTTCTTGTTTAATTTAACCGAGCAACCCGCATTATCTATTTGTAGCGGGTTAAGCAGCAACGCAGTGCCGATAGGCTTACAAATTGTGGGGCGTCGTTTCGACGATATGGGGGTAATGCAAATGGGGCGTTGGTATGAAACACTTCGTGACTTGCCGGATAGGTGGGCGCCTTGGGGGTTAAGTTGATTGTTGACGCGTTTAATACCTTGGCTGTAACGGCGTCGGGAAAACGGGTTGAGCTTTCTGGTCGCTTAAGTGATTTACAGGCTCAGGGCTTGGCTGACGCGGCCTTGTTGTCTCAATTGGGTCATATGGCTAATGCGCAAAGTGCCTTGGCATTTGGCAAGGCGGATACAGCGTGGGTGCCTTTTGCCTCTAGCCTGGAACAGTTCCGCGAATTGGTGGGTGAACAGTTAACGGTTGTTTCATCGCAGCACGTGGCGGGTATCAATGAGTCGGTTTGGCGCGCCCGGGTTCATGCGCATGCGCCGAATGAGCGGATTAATCAACAGAATCTGGTAGCAGAGGTTACACAACGATTTCGTTGGGCAGCGCAAGGCGCAGCGTCACAGGAAGACGAACCCCCGGTAGCGGCGCCGGATAAGGCGGATGCGGAACTGGGCCCGCGTAAAGACGAGGGTGTGGCCGACCGTCGACGTCGGCAAATTTTCCTTGGTGCTTGCGAGGTCATTGCCAAAAAAGGCTGGGCCAACGCGTCGATACGCGATATTACCCGCGCTGCAAAAATAACCATTCCCACCATGTATCAATACATATCAGGCAAGGAAGATATTCTTTATCTGGTTACCAGTATGTGCATGGAGGAAATCCTTCAGCATTTTCAGGCGCACACCCAAAGTGACAAGGCACCTTTAGAGTCTTTGGTTGATGCGATTGCCGCCTATTTCGGGTATATCGACAAAAATCGACGCTATATCAATTTGGTTTACAGTGAAACGCGCTCGTTAAGCGAGGTGAACCGAGAGCGCATTTTCGAGCTTGAGAAGCAGTTTATTTATTTGTGGGAACTGATTCTGATAAAAGGCAATGAAACGGGCGTTTTTAATATCAGAAATACCCATTTGGCCGCGAATTTAATTTATTTCTTGTGCACGGCCTGGGCGTTGCGACATTGGAGTATTGGTATTTATCCCGAGGAAGAAGTGAAACAGCATATTCTGGATATGATTCTGAATGGTATCCGGGTAGGCAGTTAATGGCTTTCCGTACTTAGTATGGTCGTGGCTTGATGAGACAAGGTGCCGCCATTGCCGTGAACCAGGGCAATGTTGGCATTAGGTACTTGTCGCTGGCCGGATTCGCCCCGTAATTGTTGTATTCCTTCAATAAGTGCAAATAAGCCATAGGCACCAGGGTGCGCAAAGCTTAGGCCCCCACCGTTGGTGTTAACGGGTAAGTCGCCTCCCGGGTAAGTCTTTCTTTCCTTGAATAGCGCTGTCCCTTCCCCTTTTTTGCAGAACCCCAAGTCTTCCAGGAACAGGATCGGGTTTATAGAGAACGCATCGTATAACTGTAGAAGGTTGATGTCGTTGTGTGAGACACCTGCCTGTTGCATAGCCTTGGGGCCGCTAACGTGTGCAGCGGTTTGAGTAAGGTTCGGCATTTGCGCAATTTCCCGATGCGAGTGTGCCGACGCATTACCTAGAACATGAATTGGTTTTTTACGTAAATCTTTTGCTCGATCGGCCCGTGTTAACACGATAGCGGCGCCGCCATCGCTTACCAGGCAGCAATCATGACGCGATAAAGGGCTGGCAATCATGGGGGCTGCGGTGATTTCGTCTGCGCTAATAGCGTCGCGCAATTCGGCATCGGGGTTTAGCTTTGCCCATGCCCGCGACGATAGCACCACTTCGGCCAGGTCGGCGCGGGTAGCCCCGAACTCGTGCAAGTAGCGCGCAGCAGCCAACGCGTAACCGGAAACGGGTACTAAAGGGTTGTATGGCTGTTCGTGTATAGGGGTTTCAATTAGGCCGTTAACGTTTCTGCTTGATCGCGCATTACTGCCGTATGCAATTAGCGCCACATTACATAACCCGGCATCAATGGCAAGCGCTGCCTGCGTGAGCTGCGACATGAATGAGGAACCACCTACGGTGTCGGAGTTGGACCAACTTGGTGTAATACCTAAGTACTCGGCCGCGCTGAGTGTTGGGAAGAAATGGAAAAAGGTTGTAGCGCAAAGGCCATCTACATCGGCCAGGGTAAGGCCCGCATCAGTTAATGCCTTATGAGAAGCTTGGGCCAGCAAGTCGAGTGCCGACCAGCCTGGCGACGTTCCGACACCGGCATAAGCTGCGCCTGCAATGACAGAAGATCTTAAATAGTTGCTCATTGAAATGAACCTTTTTCAAATGAAGGGTGTGCAAAAGGGGGAGCTAGCAATTGGCCGATTTAAATACTAATCGTGCGGTTTCTTTGCCATCAGGTTGGGTTTGTTTTTGAATGAAGCTGGTTACGGGCATGCCGATGGTGATGGCCTCTGGGTCGATGTCGATGACGGACGTCATGAGGCGGGGCCCTTCTTCTAGTTCAACGATGGCGATGTTGTATGGGTCTTTACGACGCGGATAGACCGTTGTGCTGGAGTACACGTATCCCGTTCCGCTGGCAGGTACCCATTCCAGATCGTCTTTCCCGGTACCCGGTTCAACTGCACGAGGATAGAAATAGTGCTTTCCCGAGCTTTTTGACTTTTGAATTAGAAACTGACCCTTGTTCAGCTGTTCTTGAAAGTAACGCTCGGGCCCAAGTTCGCTGAGATTGGGCGTTTGTGAAGCCATAAGTTCACCTTTTTGTTGTGGAACGATCGTTCGTTCAATATAATGAAGTATAGAGGTTAGTTCTTCCAAGCGTCAATTTTTCTCATTGTGTAGCCCGGAGCGTTCAATTATGAAATTCAATATTCTTGTCATTCCTTTTATGCGTCGTCGCGGAGAAACCGTGTCGCTTGCAGGGCGCGATCGCACCCGCTTTCGCCCAATGTTAGATGCAGTTAAAGATCAAATGGTGTTTGCCGAGAATTTGGGCTACGACGGGTTTTGCTTAACGGAACACCACATGCAAGTTGAGGGTATCGAGACGACAACGAACCCCATTATGTGGAATTTGTATATTGCAATGCATACGCAAAAAATGCGGGTGGGTCAGTTAGGTATGAATCTAACGGCAATGAACCCGATTAAGGTTGCAGAAGATATTGCCATGCTTGACCAAATGACGGGGGGGCGGGCGTTTGCCGGCTTTTCGCGTGGCAACACGGCGCGTTGGACAGCGACGATGGGCCAGCATCTGGATATTCTTTCGGCAGAGTCTGACAAGTCGGAGGCCGATCAACGTAACAGAAGAGCCCTGTACGAGAACTGGCGTTTGGTGAAGTCGCTTTGGGAAGATGACTTAACTCATCA
>NZLH01000148.1 GCA_002694155.1 Pusillimonas sp.
ATATTGCTTCGCAACGTCAGTGGGATCGTCGAATAACCAACCAACAGCAGGATTACTCAATGCTTGCGCGCCTGGTGGTCGAGGTGCAATGAACGCGTCTATAGCCCCCTCATCAAGTAACTGCGTAATCGTCTTCCCCTCTGGCGCGTTCTCTATGTGAACACCCTCCGGAAGGTCGAGCTGAATCTTCTCGGGCCGCCCTGGGGTGTCGATACCACCCCGGACCCATCTAATATCTGACGGTGCAACCCCATATTCATCCTCCAACAACGCCCTCGCCCAAACTATCGCTGTTAATTGATACTCGGGCACTCCGACTCTGCACCCTATCAAGTCCTTAGGCGATCGTATTCTGTCGCGTCGTACGTAAATAGATGTGTGTCGAAATGCACGAGACAAAAATACAGGCACAGCGATGTAGGGCGATTGACCACGAGAATGCTTGACTAAATAACTCGACAACGAAAGCTCTGTGATATCAAAATCTTGACTTCGCATTGCGCGAAAAAACATCTCTTCCGGCTTAAGAAGCATATACACCGGATCAACCCCATCAATTTGTACCCGACCATCAACTAAAGGCCGCGTTCGGTCGTAATCTCCCATAGCAACGGAGAGTTGAAGCTTTGACATTAGAAATTCCTTTTGATCATTTCTGGTGTATCACGTCAACTGTGTCAGTTGAATCACTCCACACATAATTAGCGTCATACGCTCGCCAATCAATCGTTTTAGGTAGAATATGCTGAAAAGCACACAATCGTGGGGGCACTGCGTCGCCCCCCTGTCCAATTACAGATCCTGTAGCCTGAAACTCACGCACAGCCTCCAACATCAACTTACGAAACTCAACTACAGCAACATCGCTAGCGCCTAAACGTTCCTGAGTTCGATCCGCAATGGGCCCCATAGTGACCCACATAGCAACATCCTGATTCGGGAATCCAGTTATTCCCGTAAAATTTCCCGCTTTCATAGCCTGCCGATCTTGCCAAAATAGATTATCTCGATTACGCAACGGTCTATACTTAGAGTCCAGATCCACTCCAATTCGTTGACACAAAAACGCACGCCACGTTTCAGTTTCTGGCGTGTTTGCTGGATTACCCCACGCAATGAAATAAAAACAAGTCGTGGTGTCGTCACACGGAACATTAACGTTCGCTATGTTGTATAAATTATTCGGTGGTATGAGCACTGTCGAAGGGGCGACAAACACCGTTGTGCGAATATAATCATGTGTTGTTGAATTTTTTATTGGGCGCCTTATGGCCGCGTACCGAAAACCATAATCTGTACGGTGAACTTGCAACCGAGGTGCCGTGTCCGTAGAAGGCCTTAACCACACTTTGTTAGTCGCCTCAGCGCTATCCACCCGCGCAGGCACCATGTCCGATGAGTGCAGACTTGAACTATGAGCAGAGTCGATTGCACCTTCTAATATCTGCGCCCAATTGCAAGGCAATACAACTTTGGCAATACTTACGCGTGCCTCTTTTGTAGGAGCCCAGGCTGGCGGATGGAACTTCGGTACCGACTCTTGTGGCCCAAACCAAGCCCAAACCATTCCCCCCCACTCTTGCGAAGGATAAGCCTTATGTTTGACCTTATCTGTTAGCCCGCTGCCGCTCGGCTCCGACTTCATCTCAAGCACATTTCCCCGCACATCCATCTTCCAACCGTGATAGAGGCAACGCAAACCACCTTCTTCATTGCGCCCCAAAACAAGCGAAGCTTTCCTGTGTGGACAAGACTCATCTAACACTCCTACATGACCGTCACTATCACGAAATACAACAAGATTTTCACCCAAAACTCGAGCCTGTACCGGTGGCCCATCTGGTTCCGACACTTCCTCTAACAAGCACACAGGCATCCAATGTTGTCGCATCAACTGCCCCATCGGAGCATCACCTTCAACATGACAGAGTAAGTCATTCTCCTGTTTTGTAAGCATGATAAAACCTTTAAATAATATATAAGATAACTAAGTTTTTTAATGCAGGATACGCACGATATAATTTACGTTTAAGGACTCAATGTAATGTTGATATTCTTGACTTGGGTATAGTTAATCAACTCCTCTATCGACTCTTCACGTCCGATACCCGACATTTTATAACCACCGAATGGTGCACCAATAAAATGCTGACTAACATTATTTACCCAAATATATCCAGCCTGAACATGTGAAGCTGTCAGGTGCGCATTGCTTAAATTAGACGTCCAAATTGAGCACGTAAGTCCGTATTCAACGCCATTTACTTGCTCAAGCATCTCGTGAGTATCACTCCACTTAAGAATTGACAAAATGGGCCCAAATACTTCCTCACGAGCAATTTTCATATCATGAGTAACCCCATCAAATATTGTTGGTTCAATGAAAAACCCTTTTGCTAACGCAGAGTCTGTCGGGGGGGCACCACCATACAAAAGCCTACAACCATCCAGTTTCGCTATCTCAATGTAATTTAGAACCTTATCAAACTGCTCTTTGGACACCAACGAACCCATAGTGGTAGACATTTCGGTAGGAATGCCCGGGCGAAAGTTTTGCACCTGTTCCAGTACGCCTTCGACAACTTGATCATATATGCTTTCATGCACGAACAAGCGCGAAGTAGAGCCACACGACTGCCCGCACCAACCAAAGTTCATTCCTTTCACCGCACCTCGAATAGCAGCTTCAATGTCTGCGTCGGGAAAAATGATGCAAGCATTCTTTCCACCTAACTCTAACGAAACTTTCTTCAACTGATCAGCAGCCGCTCGCGCAATTGAGCGGCCTGTCGAAACACTCCCGATCAACGCTACGTGTTGAACTAACGGATGATTCACAAGAGCCTTTCCTGCCACGGCACCTCCAGTGACGATGTTAAGTACACCCGGCGGAAGAATGCCATCAATTAACTCCATAAACCTATAAGTCGACAATGGCGCTTGAGATGGTGCTTTCATAACTGCAGAATTGCCTGCCGCTACTACTGGCGCTAATTTCCCGGCTACAAACATCAAAGGATGATTGTAGGCAACTATACGAGCACAAACACCTAAAGGCTCACGTGTTGTGAGATTAACGACACCGTCTCCCATGGGGATAGTCTCACCTTTAATCTCAGTCACAAGCCCGGCAAAATAATCTATTTGAGCAGCCGCAGCCAATGCATCCCCTGCAAGTTCCTTAACCGGATTCCCACAATTGGCAGAATCAATCAACGCCAACTCTTCCGCGTTTTCTCTTAAGACTTGCGCTATTTTTCGCAATAGTCCCGCACGCTCTAACGGCTTGACTTTACGCCATGTCAAATAGCCCTGTTGTGCCCTCTCAACGATTATGTTCACATCAGCAGCGTTTGCTTCCGCACAACGGCCAAGTGATTCACCAGTAGCGGGATTCCAGGTGTCACAATACCCGCCAAGAGGCTCTATCCAACTTCCCCCCGCGTACAACTGGCGACGCTTAGGCAACACTCGAGCCACATCCGTCGAATTGGATTTCAAAGAATTGTCATTCATTTTCTTCTGTTCTCTTTCTAGCTCGAATTTGTGAGTGGCGAATCAAGGTTTTACTGTGGCGAGTCACACCCGTTTCATGTGAAATTTTCTCGTTAATACTGTCGTCGTTCCTTGGCGCATCGGCATCAACGCAAAACATAACTAATTGCTCGTGAACTGAAGCGAGACCAGACATCAGCGCCTGACGCTGCGCTTCGGTCATGGCAGCGTGCATATAGAAATTAACCTCGCCAGCGATACCTAATAGCTCACCTTTTAGGTCATGGGCTCTTTTGGTAAGAAACACGCACATTCGGCGCTTATCACCAGGATCTCGAGCTCGCGTAACGAAGCCTAACCGCTCCAATGTACGCAGTTTCATCAATAAAGCTGGGTCAGCCAATCCCAAGGTAGCACTCAACTCCCGTTGAGATACTCCATCCAATTGCCAAAGTACTCGCAAAACAAACCAACAACCGCCTGGAATACCATACGGAGCCAACCGAGTGTAGAGAACTCGTTTAACATAGCGGGCGGTATCACATATAAGAAACCCCAGACTATCACCGAGCTCGGGCAACTCTTTATGATTGATAAGCGGTGTTGGACTATCCATCTTTGAATGCAAAGACATAACTAAGATCATGAATCGCCGTACATTACACGCCGGTAATATTCATAAAAACCACGAATCGGGCCCTCGGTAACCATATTGCCATCATCTGGAGCCTCGCCTCCGCGACCACCTAACTCTAGAATGGCGACTTTTGAGGGATTCGGTCGAATGCCTGCTCCAGAATATTCCAGAACCTCAGTGTCATCGACCGATACATACCCGGATGGACCAGTAAGATTCGCCTGACGCAGCCGACGTAATGTCATTTCTTCACTGTCATCCTCATAACCGAAGTATGTCCACTGAAGTTCAAACTCATCAGGCCCAAGCGGAATTACATAACGCAATTGGAGGCTATTACCTTGCTGTTGAAGCACTAAATCGGGGAATACAGTCTGAATTTGAATACTAACCTCATCCTCAAACTCCTTTGCGGCTGTAACCAAACTCATATCATTAAGTTTGAGATCCTTGCGATAAGACTTCATGTCTTCTGTCCCACTCGTATCGCCTGCGGGATTCCGAATCGACGCAAATACATTATGAGCCAATGTCCGTTCGTCTGTTACTGTAACTCCCTGCTGGTCTATGCGATATAAGCCAAAACTGATCAAAAAGACATGCAACAATGATGCGTGATATGGATCTTTAATGTTCTCCATGTAAAGCTTCCAATTACCTTTTATACGCTGCCTTTGATGACCCAACACTTTAGTCTTACGCCCGTTAAAAATACGTGTAAAGTATTCGTAATTACCTTTACCCAGATACTCCCGCATATTTGGAGCATCATGGTCAAAAGTCGCAAAAATACATCCATTAACATTCTCAACTTTTAAGCGACGCAACCCGTGATTCTTCGTATCAAAATCTTCTGGAAATCCACCCTTACCTTTAACTCCTCGTTTGAATGGAACTCCTATTAAATTGCCCTTAAGATCATACGTCCATTGATGATAGGGACACATTATTTCCTTCTGCGTACCATGGGCTGCTTGAGAGATTTCAACTCCACGATGAGCGCAACTATTTAGCAGTACACTGATTTCTTCGTTCTCTGTTTTTGTGACGATTACTGAGCGCTCGCCAATTACAGCACGAACGAAATCACCCGGATTAGGAATTTCACTTTCCAGACCAACCATATGCCAATGTGGTCCATAAAACACTCGCTCTAACTCCCGTCGATAGTTTTCATGATCCGTATACACCCACAGTGGAACGCGAGAGCTGTCCTCACGAGGCCAAGACTTCTCTGGATGAAGCTCACCGACTGTGCTTCCTTCGTTAATAAAATCAACCTCAATATGACTGTCAGTTTGTTTCATTCTCTGTATCCTTTAAACGGGGTAAACCAACGCACCAGCCAACAACTCAGTATCAAACACCACTAATCGCTCCTTAAATTTCAAATCGGAGCTGCGTGCATCAACCACATCGAATGTTCGCCCAACTAGTTGCAATTGCGTTATGCCATCAACGAGCGTCTGATAAACAACCAGAGAGCTACGCGTACGCAACTCAGCTCCATCAATACTAACCACACGCGCCCCGCTAACCATATGAGCCAAACTACGGGCGGAATAAACCATCGTTTCCTGAATCGCGGCCACTCGATCACGCAAAGCACCTTTACTTTCCGCAAACATGGCACTAATAAGACGGCCTCGCTCATAATTTGGTCGCGAAATAACTCGATACATGCAGTCATCAGTGAAAAACTCTGGCCAACTGACAATATCGAGATCACTGAGCGTTTCCGAATAACGCATATAAAGATCTGACACTCGGTATTGCATCAATTGCTCGCTCATTACCTATTCCTTATCTTTGTTTACTTTGAATGAATTCACGCCCGGTTCAGTGGGCATTTCCAAAGGAGGCGTGGGAACTCGACATTGCTTCACACTCAACTCAGGTTCCTCACGAAACAAACTAGCCATCTCAAGCAAAGGCGCATCACTAACACTAAAAAGTGTTGCATCCTTATCTAAAGACTGGTGCTCGTGCCATACCCATGTGGGTATTACAAATACATCTCGAGGCCCCCATTTAAGCTCTGTTTCGCCGATGCGGGTAACACCATAGCCTTCGACCACGTAATAAACAGTACTAGCTGTAGTACGGCGCGATTTCCCCACAAACCCGGCGCGAAGTCTCTGTACACAACAACGTAAAGTTGGAAGTGTTGGCCCTCCAGTTATCGGATCTACGTACTCCAAAATTACGTCATCGTAAGGGCTCGCAGAGCCACCTTCACAAAACTTGTCTAACTGGCTCTTGACCTCTTTCCATGAGTAACGAAGCGGCAAACTACCGTCAACAGGCTGCTCCCACATAGGCCTAACTACTCCAGCTCGTTCACCCAAGTATTCGTGGCGACCAGATCGAATCGGCTGCGTAGTATTTCCTAAAGGTTGATATGCCATTTGGCCGAGAGACATTACCAACGGTACGTCCAGGACATCTAACCAAACGCCTAAACTGCCACTTTCATTATGATGGTCGTGCCAAGTCCATGCAGGGGTTAGCACCAAATCAT
>NZLH01000149.1 GCA_002694155.1 Pusillimonas sp.
CAGAATGGCATGAAGCGTATGGTGGAAGACCAAGAGAACGTCTTCTACTACATTACGATCATGAACGAGAATTATGCCCACCCAGGCTTGAACCAGGGCGACGAGGACGGCATTATTCGCGGCATGTACAAGTTAAAGAGCAACGGCAAAGACAAAGACAAACTGCGTGTGCAGTTAATGGGCTCGGGTACTATTTTGCGCGAGGTGCTGGCGGCACAAGACATGCTTCTGGAAGATTGGGGTGTCAGCTCCGATTTATGGAGCGTCACCAGCTTTACCGAGCTGCGTCGTAACGGCCTCGATTGCGAGCGTGATCGTTTGTTGCATCCCGAGCGTAAAGACTCTCCTGTTCCGTATGTTACACAGCAGCTGGAAAAAACCAGCGGTCCTATCGTTGTTTCAACCGATTATGTAAAACTGTTTGGCGATCAAATTCGGCCATTTGTGCCTAAAGGGCGTTCTTACAACGTGTTGGGTACCGATGGTTTCGGTCGTTCCGACTTCCGTTATAAATTGCGTGAGCATTTCGAGATCGACCGTCGATTCGTTGTATTGGCGGCATTGCGTGCTTTGGCCGACGAGGGAGCGATACCGCTTTCCAAAGTTTCGGACGCCATCAAGAAGTACGATGTGAATCCCGATAAAGCCAACCCACAATACGCCTAAGCAGGGGAGCTGTCATGAGCAATGTCGTTGAAGTTAAAGTGCCGGATATTGGCGATTTCGATAGCGTTGAAGTAATCGAAGTACTGGTTGCCGAAGGTGACACAATTGAAGCGGAACAAAGCTTGATTACCGTAGAGTCGGATAAGGCATCTATGGAAATTCCGGCGCCATCGGCAGGTAAAGTTAAATCGCTGAAAATTAAAGTGGGCGACAAGGTTCAGGAAGGCTCTGTCATTCTTGAACTGGAAGGTGCCGAGCAGTCGCAGCCATCGGGCAAGAACGGCGATAAGGCCAAAGAAGATAAGCCAGAAGCGCCAAAAGCCGAGAAAGCAGACGCATCTTCGTCTTCAAGCGGGGATACTGCCAAGGTTGAAGCCCAGGGCAACGGGCAGGCGTCCGGTCAGGAAGCAACATCCGCTGCGGGTGGCTCGGCAACGGTTGTAATACCAGACATTGGCGACTTCGATGAAGTGGAAGTTATCGAGGTGTTAGTCAACGAGGGCGATACGGTTGAAGCGGAACAAAGCCTGATTACCGTCGAGTCCGATAAGGCCTCAATGGAAATCCCTTCATCTGAATCGGGCACTGTTAAGTCGCTGAAAGTAAAAGTGGGCGACAAGGTCAGTAAAGGAACCGAAATTCTTGAGCTTGCCATTTCTGGTTCTGCAGGAGGTGCCAAGGCCGCTAAGTCATCTGGTAAGCCTGATTCATCGCCTGATACCGAAAATCAACCGGCGTCCAAGCAGCAGGCGCCCCAACAACAGGAAATCCAGCAGCAGGCTTCTGATTCTGATGAAAAGAGCTTGGCAGATCAGTCTGCGCAAGTGCAACGCACATCACCTACCCAGGTTTTAGAGGAAGACAACCGGCCTTTGCGCGATTTGCCACATGCATCCCCGTCGGTTCGCAAGTTTGCTCGTGAGCTGGGTGTGAATCTGGCGCATGTGAAAGGTTCCGGGCCTAAGAACCGCATTCTTGCAGATGATGTTCGCCAGTTTGTGAAACAAGCTGTGGCGGGTAGCGGTGCCGGCACGGGTACAGCCTCTGCGGCAGGCGGGGGGCTGCAGGTTCTTGACTGGCCCAAGGTTGATTTCGCCAAGTTCGGGCCCATTGAAACCAAGGCTTTGTCGCGTATCAAGAAGCTGTCTGGTGCCAACCTGCATCGTAACTGGGTCATGATTCCCCACGTAACCAATAACGACGAAGCGGACATTACCGATTTGGAAGCGTTGCGCAAACAGTTGAACAAAGAGAACGAGAAAGCCGGCGTAAAAGTTACGATGCTGGCATTCCTAATTAAGGCCTGCGTGGCGGCGTTACAGAAATTCCCCGAGTTCAATGCTTCGCTTGATGGCGATAATTTGGTTTTGAAACAGTACTACCACATTGGTTTCGCGGCCGATACCCCCAACGGTTTGGTGGTGCCGGTAATTCGCGATGCCGACCAAAAAGGCATTTTAGACTTGGCTAAAGAAACGGCCGAGCTGGCATCGAAAGCGCGCGATGGCAAACTGTCACCTTCGCAAATGCAAGGGGGTACGTTCTCTATTTCTTCGCTGGGCGGAATTGGCGGAACAGACTTTACGCCTATTATCAACGCGCCTGAAGTTGCTATCTTGGGGGTTTCGCGCTCTAGCATGCAACCCGTATGGGATGGCAGTGCTTTCCAGCCTCGCCTCATGTTGCCGTTGTCGCTGTCATACGATCATCGGGTGATAGATGGCGCAGCCGCCGCTCGCTTTAATGCATATCTGGGGCAATTGCTGTCAGATTTTCGCCGTATCGCTTTATAAGGGCCCAGTATGAGCAAGTATGAGCTGAAAGTGCCGGACATTGGCGACTTCGATGAGGTAGATGTCATCGAGGTGTTGGTAAGTGAAGGTGACACCGTCGAGACAGAACAAAGCTTAATTACTGTCGAGTCCGACAAAGCCTCTATGGAAATCCCCGCCGACAAGGGCGGTAAAGTTGTAAAGTTGCGGGTGAAAGTTGGCGACAAAGTGGCGCAAGGTGCTGTTATTGCTGAGATAGAAGCGCAGGCGTCTGAACAGGCAAGCGGCGACGTTGCTTCAAGCGCTAATGTTAAGGCTGAGCATGGTGGCGGCGCGAATAACGAAGCGCCGGAAACGCCAACGAAAGAAAGCGCAACATCAAGTGCTAACAATCAAGCAGCAGGCGGCTTATCCGCGCCTTCATCAAATGATGCAGCAGGTTCAGCGCCTGCGGCAAGTCAGTTTTCAGGCTCGGCCGATATCGATTGCGACGTATTGGTGTTGGGCGCTGGCCCTGGCGGTTATTCTGCAGCGTTTCGTGCAGCCGACCTGGGTTTGAAAGTTGTGCTGGTTGAACGTTACAACACACTGGGCGGGGTATGCCTTAATGTGGGTTGCATTCCGTCTAAAGCGTTGCTGCACACTGCGGCAGTTCTGGAAGAGGCGCAATCGCTGGCGTCGCATGGTATTAAGTTTGGTGCGCCCGAAATCGACCTGGATGCCTTGCGTGCGCATAAAGATGGGGTGGTTTCTAAGCTAACCAATGGCTTGGCCGGCATGGCCAAGGCGCGCAAAGTCACTGTATTAACGGGTTCGGGGCAGTTCGCCGACCCACACCACCTGCAGGTAGAAACGAAAGATGGCACGCAAACTGTTAAGTTTGGTTCGGCCATTATCGCCGCCGGCAGTCAGTCGGTTAAGTTGCCATTTTTGCCCGACGACCCCCGTGTCGTTGACTCAACTGGCGCACTGCAGCTTGCATCAGTACCAAAACGCATGCTTATTGTGGGCGGTGGCATTATCGGGCTTGAAATGGGCACGGTATATTCGGCATTGGGTGCGCGTTTAGATGTGGTTGAAATGCAGTCGGGCCTAATGCCTGGCGCAGATCGTGATTTGGTTAAAGTTTGGGAAAAAATGAACACCAAACGTTTTGATCACATAATGCTGGAAACCAAAACTGTTGATGCTAAAGCCGATAAAGAAGGTATTTGGGTAACCTTCGAGGGTAAGGACGCACCGTCGGAACCGCAATGCTACGACCTGGTTTTACAGGCCGTTGGGCGCGCCCCGAATGGCAAACGTATTGGTGCCGAGCATGCGGGGGTTCAGGTTACCGAGCGCGGCTTTATCGAGGTCGACCGCCAGATGCGTACCAATGTGCCGCATATCCACGCAATTGGCGACATCGTGGGCCAACCTATGTTGGCGCACAAAGCGGTACACGAAGGGCACGTTGCCGCCGAGGCCATTGCCGGGCAAAAGAGCTTTTTCGATGCGCGAGTTATTCCGTCGGTTGCTTATACCGACCCCGAGATTGCATGGGTGGGCCTAACCGAAGACGATGCCCGTAAAGAGGGCGTTAAAGTTGAGAAGGGCTTGTTTCCCTGGGCGGCATCGGGCCGGGCAATTGCAAACGGCCGCGATGAAGGCTTCACCAAATTATTATTTGATGCCGAAACAGGTCGCATTCTGGGCGGGGGCATTGTGGGTACCCACGCCGGCGACCTTATCGGAGAAGTGGCCTTGGCGATTGAAATGGGCGCCGACGCGGTGGACATTGGCAAAACCATTCATCCGCATCCTACGTTGGGTGAATCAATTGGTATGGCCGCCGAGGTTGCACACGGTAGTTGCACCGACCTGCCACCTCAAAGAAAGAAATAGCGAAACTGCATTATGTCTTCTTCTTTAACTGCAGCCAGTCCTTTACAGGACTGGCTGATGCATCTTGAAACCGCTCATCCGAAGAAAATCGATCTTGGGCTGTCACGCATTACCACGGTGGCCCAGCGACTTGGGGTTGATACTTTACCTTGTGTAACCATTACGGTAGGTGGCACTAACGGAAAAGGTTCTACATGTGCCATGCTTGAG
>NZLH01000150.1 GCA_002694155.1 Pusillimonas sp.
TGATTTTATTATATCTGCTGAAACTGAAAATATTGATTATAATCTACAATTAGGAACTTTATCTGACAGATTGGGCGGAACACAACTAGAAAGAGGGGAAGATGTTTCCATACGTGGTAGAATAGGTAATAGAAGAGGTTACGGAATACAATTTACATTTAACAATACAGTAGGAAGACCCATTATACGAGCAACAGAAGTACAAGGGGCAACTACTATGAGATCAACAAATAAGGCAATATAATGGCAATATTATCAAAAGGAAATACATTTGCAACAGGGGACCAAGTAACTGCCCTGAAACTTAACAATTTAGTAGATAACTCTACATTTGCATCAGGTGCAGTAGATGATTCTACTACTCAGCTGGACGGCAGTGGACGTATTATTGTCAAGGATGGAGGTATAACCTCAGCTAAACTTAACCTTAGCGCAACTGGTCAATCTCAAAATATAGCTAGATTTATTGCCGTGCAAGACAGCGGAAATCGAACATTAAATATACGCACGCCAGCTGATTCTAGTGATAATAATTCACCTTTTGAGCTTCAAACAGGTAATGCAATTAAACTTATGGTTGATAGCTCATCTATGGAACTTAATTCTAATGGTACAGCTAAGATAAGAGGACAAGCTAGTGATGGAGATTCTGTTTTACAATTAATTTCAACTTCTGCGTCTGACAGCTCTAAGCTTGGATTTGGTGATGATAGTGATAGTGATACAGGTGGTATTATATATAGTCATAGTGATAATAGCATGAGGTTTGCAACCAATACTAGCGAAAGAGTAAGAATTGATTCATCAGGCAATGTAGGTATTGGGAAGACTAACCCTGGTACAGCAATACACATAGAAAATACATCTGAGAATCAGATAACTTTAGTAAATACTTCTGGTGATTTTAGTAGAATTAGAGGTGAAAGAGGTTTAGTTCTAGCTGCTGACTATGATCTTAATTCAGGAGCTGCCCAAAGTTTTATGGCTTTTGAAACTGATAATGTCGAAAGAGTAAGAATTGATTCATCAGGCAATGTCTTGATAGGGACTACTACAGTAGATGGCACAGGTGGTGCATCTTTTAGACCTAATTTTGATGACGGTGCAGCTCGGCTTACTTTTAATAGAGCTAATACAACAAATAATTCAGCTGTTTTAAAGTTTCAAAATAACGGTTCTGATGTCGGTGAAATTGTACATAGTAATACTGCTACAAGTTATGGTACATCCTCTGACTATAGACTCAAGGAAGACATCCTTGAGATGCAGGACAGCATAAGCAGAGTACAAGCACTCAAGCCGGTAAACTTTGCTTGGAAAATTGATGGAAGTCGTGTGGATGGTTTTCTTGCGCACGAAGCACAAGAAGTTGTTCCAGAGGCAGTTACAGGAACTAAAGATGCCGTTGATGAAGATGGTCAGCCTGATTACCAAGGCATTGACCAAAGTAAACTTGTACCACTTCTAACAAAAGCACTACAAGAAGCCCTTACTAAGATTGAATCCCTAGAAGCTAGAGTAGCTGCCCTTGAATCATAATGCCCTATAACCGTTTACTTCAGTCAGTACAAGTAGCCCTTGAGAATAAAACTCAAAGGGATGCACTACTTGCTATGGATGAGATAGTGGACTTCTGCATAGAACACGAAAATGGTAAGGTCTTTGATGGATGGGATAAAGAAATAATACGTCTTATGGTTGCTTATCATTGGGCAAAAAAAACTATTATTGTTCATTACAACGATGACGAGGATATACAGGGTGTATTCATGTGGTATAATTGCAATGAGGACGATGGATGGGACTTCATAAATAACTGGGAGCCAGATAGAGAAGACGGAAATAGTATATTTCTAGCTTTTCTTTTTGCTGAAGGTAAGAACGCATTTAAACAACTTACAGAAGATTTTTTGGAGCGTTGCCCTGAAGTACTAGAAAAAAATAAAATAAGTATACGTTACAAAAGTGGTTCTCCGAAACGAGTAAACTACGATAATAGACTTTTTAAAAAAATATTAAATAATTAATTATTATGGGGGGTAAAGGAACAACACCACGGATGCCTGATCCGATAAATCCAGGTGAAGCTCAAGGCGAATATCTATTTGGTCCAGGATTTAGAAATTTTCAAGGGGTTACGGATCCACGCTTAGTAAGTCGTTTAATTGAGAGTGAGGCTAGATTTAGACCTGAATTTTCTGCTTTGGAACTAGCAGATATTGCGACTTTTGCTAAAGGTACAGAAGAAGACAGAGAAAACCCTAGATACGAAGAAGTTAGGAGAGAGGATGCTGGATTTAAAAGTATTCTAAAAAAATTAAAAGCTGCTGGTGGTGATTCGACTAGTGCTAGATTTCAAAATAGTTTAGGAGCAGGGGAACGCTTTTATTTATATAATCAAGGTCTTTTAGGCGAAGAAGAAGACGGTAGTCCAAGACGATTTAGCGTTTTAGATATTGAACGCCAAGTTGAGAGAACAGAGGGACAACTTAAAGATACACCTAAAACTTTAGAACGCCAAGAGGGTTTATTGGATTTATTAGAGGAGGCATCTAAAGAGTCTTTTGATTTACAATCACAGCAATTAGCGCAACAAAGAGCAGCAGATGTAGCAGCATTACAAGAATTTGCTCCGCAAGTTGTTTCAGCGTATCGTGCCGCTGATAGACCAAGCACTGATATAGCAGAAGCTGTCCAAAGAAGGGCTGGTATTAGCACAGGACCAAGAGGCAAGGGAGGAAGAGGCCAAATACAAGAACCTGATTCTTTAGACGCTTTGCGAGAAAGAGGGGAGTCACTTGTTGAAGCAGATCTTCAACCTACAAGTGCGGCAGAATTAGCTTTATTAGACAGAGGTGCTAGTGATGTATTTGCAGGTCGTGAAAGTGCTACAGCTGGGGAAAGAGCTTTACAGGCACAAGGATTAGCTGATCTTTCATCCGCACGAGAGGGAGCAAGTCTCGCTGAAAGAGCTATACAATCCAGAGGATTAGCAGATTTAAACGCACGTTTGCGAGCTGCTTCTGGAGCAGAAAGAGCTTTAGCAAGACGTGGACTAGCAGATATTAATGCACAGCTACTAGGTGCTGGTGCTGCTGAAAGACAATTGCAACAAATGGGGACTTCTCTTGGTAGTTTGTCTCCTACGCAACAAGAAGCGTTGATTTCTGGCAGAGGCACTGAGTTTATTCAGTCCACTGGTGAGCTTACACCGTTAGAACTAAGACGCGCACAACAATCCGCTAGACAAGCATCAGTTGCTCGTGGCAGAGGACTAGGACAAGGAGCCTTAGCAGACGAGATAGCTAATCGTCTTGCTGAGGAAACAAATAAGCGTGAGCGTGAACTAGCACTAGGATCTCAACTTCTTGGTCAGGCGCAAGGCTTACGATCAGAAAGACTGGGACAAGGTGCAGATATTCTTCAAGACGTAGAGGGTCTTGCTGCTCAACGTCGATTAGAGCAGTTACAACGTCAACAAGCTGGTGTATCAACGCTTGGATTAACGGATGATCAGATTGCTCGTCGTCTGCAACAACAGCTGGACCGTCAAATGTTTGGAACTCAGGCTCTTGGTTCTACGGATGACATGGAAGCTAGGCGTATACAGCAACAGTTGCAACGTCAACAATTTGGCGCAGGAACTGTTGGACAAGCCGAGGCACTCAATGCTCAACGTCGATTAGAAGAGTTACAAAGACAACAGTTCGGAACAAGCACTCTAGGTCTTACGGAAAATTTAGCAGCGCGAAGAAGGGGAGAAGAATTACAAAACATACAACTAGGTGCTGGCTTGATTGGGCAAGAAGAGGCGCTACAATCAGCGCGTCTAGGTCAAGCATTTGGTATGAACCGAGCCTTAGCCGGTGACGCAGGTAACATTATACTAGGCCGTCCCTCAGCAGCCATTAACCTAGGACAACAGACACTAGGACAAGCACAAGCTGGTGCAGCAGGTCCTATGGGTCCTCAGTTATTCGATTCAAACGTAGGTATAAACATGGCGTTACAAAATCAAGCTAACCAGTTCGGCTTACTTGGCGCGCAGGCTCAGGCTGGTGCAACACGTAGCGCAGGTGGACTTGGGTTAGCAGGAGCATTTCTTGGAAACCCAGGCTTATTTAATTAATTTAAACAAATAATAATATGGCATTTCAAGTAGGAACAAGAGTAGACCCTAGACTAGGGGCATTGGACTTCAGCGGATTTACTAACGCAGCTAATATACAGGCTGCTAGTCTTGCTCAGTTAGGTCAGTCAATAGGTGAAGGCTTTGAAAAGTATCGAGAAAACAAAGAAATAACTGCTGCTTCTTTGTCAGCATTAGAGGCTATTTCTGTTGCAAGACCTGAGGTGTATCAACAACTACGTGATTCTGACACAGATATAGCAAAAAAAATAAAAAACTTAGAGGATGGTAACTACAAGGCTAAAGATGCTCAACAAGTAGTAGGAGCATTACAAACCTTAATTACAGCACAAGATGCTCAACAAGCTAGTGATTTAAGGGATATGCAAGCACAACAAACACAATTAGAAATTGATAAAGCACAGCGTGAAGAAGAAGCGGCTGTTGCTAGTGCTACTGCTTTTAACCAAGCTATTTTAAATAATACAATTGTAGATGGTCAAGGTTTAGACACAAAAAATATTCTTAATGACTATGTTAGTGCTGGCGGTAGGAATCCTGATGATCTAAAGATTTTTAATGAAATACAAAAATTAGACGGTCCTAATATAGAGGTTATTAATATTGATGGATTTAAAGTTGTAACTCAGGATGGTCGTTACATGACTGCTTCAAAAAATGGTCAAGATGCAAATGTTGCTGCTATAAAAACATTAGAGTTTAAATTAGAGCAAAGGAAAGAAGCTAGAAAACTTTACGGTGAAGGAAAAGAACAAGAGGCTGATGATATATTAGCTGCTAATGGTTACAAAGACGAATTTGGTAGACCTTTGTCTGCTAAAAAAGCATTCGGACCTAAAGAAAATGACAATGATAATTCTGATAATTCTTCTGGTAATCCTCTTCCTATTCCAGGTAATGTATCAGTAGAAGATTTTCGTAACGAATTTTTAACTCCTTAATAAAAATCAATGGCAACGATTCAAGAGCTTGAGCAGGCTGGAGCAAGAGCTTTGGCTGCTAATAATCGAAAAGCTGCCCAGTACTTTGCTGATCAAATTAAATCATTAGAGTCAGCTGGATTAAACTCAGAGGAAGAACTACAGCAGGAGCCTGAGGGTGTTATTGAAACAACAAAAGTCCTAGCAGATGATCTATCGAATCAGTTCAATAATAGTATAGCTACATTTTTAGGCGCGCCTGTTGATTTAATATCATTAGGTATAAATAAAGTTTCTAACGCTATAGCTGATCGAGACATTGTGCCAGAGGATGCTGTGGGTGGCAGTGAGTCCATGCGAAAAATTATTCAGGGTTTGTCTTTTGGCTCGCCAGTCAGAGACGAACCAGCACAAACAAAGGCAGGTACAGCAGGACAAGTTTTAGGAGAAGCTGTAGGCTTTACTATTCCTGCATTAAAAGTAGCACAAGCTGCATCAAAGGCTCAAGCAACTACTAGGGCTGGACAGGTAGGAGTAAA
>NZLH01000151.1 GCA_002694155.1 Pusillimonas sp.
AAAAAATCATTTTTTTTTTTTATTAAATTTTTTATAATTAAAAACTTTATATGAATGATTTAGAAAATGAAATCTAAAACAAATTGCTTTAACTGTCAAATTACACAACAAGATAATGTTATACACGATAAAGATTATATAACATTAAGAGATATTGCAAATGATATAGGATTATCTTATAATCAAGTAGCGGATATATCAGCACAAAGAATTAAAAATAATAAATATTCTAAATTTAAATATTTTCCTAAAATTACTATAAAAAGAATAAATAGAAAAGATGATAATGAATTACCAAATGAAAAAGAAGATTATTAATTAATTTTTTTCAATAAGTTGTTTATTATAAATTTCTAAAAATTGATTTGCTAAATTTATTATAAGTTCTAAACATTTAGCAATTGGTTCTTGTTGGTCTTTATATTTTTCTGGAACATATTTTATTAATTCCATCATATACTGAATTTCTATAATATTTTCAACTCTTAGACCTCCATCATCATATAAATTTTTTAAAATTTTATCCTGATATAATTTTAAATTTTCTTTATCAATATCTTCTTGAGATTCATCAGAATCATTATCTCTTTCTGGTATATAATCTTCTTCACTCATTTTATATTATTAATAAATATTTTATTTTAAATATTTATTTTCAATTATTATTTGATGGAACTAAACTTTCTTCATCTTCATTATTTTGTTGATTATTATTATTTTGTTGATTATTATTATTATTTTCTTCATCGCTTTCTTCTTCTTTTGGTTTTCTATTACAACTTAATAAACCAAAACACAAATTAATTGTCGTGCATCTAGATTTAAATACTACTAATAAAACTGAAGCAATGGCACTAGCGGATATAGTAATTAAATTACTCCAATCGTTAGCATTCCATACATAACTTTCATCATTTGAAACAATTACTATATCGTTACTTTCACTCATATTGTATATATATTAATTAAATAAAATATTAAAAATCTTGTATTCTTCCTCTTTTTAGTTGTCTTTCTTTAACTTTATCTTCAAATATATTTTCTTTTTTTTCTTCTTCTTCTTCTTTTTCTTCTTCTTCACAACCGCAACAATCTGAATCATTAGTCATATCTATTATGTCTAATACTTTATGTTCATCTCCTTTTTCAATAAGTGTATCAATTAATAAATCTAACAAATCTTGTTCTAAATATACTATAGGCATTATATAATATACAAATACAAAAAAATATTTATTTTTGTTAAAAGAAAATTATTTTATTTTTATTGAAATGGTCTATTTATTAATCTATGATGTGTTCTATTAAAAGTTGCTTGATTCCTATTCTCTCTAACTCTATGACGTTCATCAGCAAATCGTTTTATTTTTTTTAAAGCACTATTATGAACACTATCAAATTTATAAATTGGTATAGGTGTTTTAAAACCACCCTTACGTGTCATACTATGGTCATAAGTATTATTATTATCTCTTATTGCTTGTAATGCATTAGGTGCTACTTTGTCTAAATCTGCTTGGTGATAAATTTCTCTATGAAAAGGACTTGTAGTATGGAAAGTTTTATTCATTATATATATAATATATATTTTTGTTAAAACTTTTATTAAAAGTTTATTTTAATTAAATTCTATTATAAAAGGATTATCTTTATTATCTTTTGATGTTAATATTTTTAATCCTTTCTTTTCTGCTTTTTTATTTATTTTTTTTCTTTCATTTTTAATTGCTTTTTTAGTTATAGGTTCTCCCCAATGATAACGTGCTATAATAGGTAATAAATCAGTTGGAATTTTTGGATAATGTTTTTTATACCACTCAACGCCTTCTTCTTCTGTTTTTATTTGAATAAAACTTAATGGTAATCCTTGTTTATGTAATTCTTTTCCATCATTTCGTTTTTCATTTAAAACTTCTGCGGGTATTTGAAAATCTACATTATCACTACTTATTAATTCTTCATCTTTTTCTAATCCAAATACATAAGACATTTTATCATTATTAGGATTTATTAAATATTGATTACCTTTTAAACTACAACCTTGAAAAACACTATTTAAACCGTCTATATCTTCGTGTCTAGGGTCTTTGCCTCCACTCATACGAACCTGAAATTTACTATTACAAACAAAAGGATTTTTTATATTTTTATAATCATCAGTTTGTTTAAAATTATTTACCATTTATAATATTTAATCAGAAAAAAATTTTAGAATAAATATTTCATATAATTCATTTATCTTTTTTATTTTCATTATTAAATATTGTATAATTATTTAATTTTTCCACTTTATGATTATTTAATTTTTCAATATGTTCTAATAATTCTTGTTTATGTTCTTTTAATATTTCTATACTTTCTTGTTCTATTTTTTGTTGATATTCTATTAATTCTTCTATATCTTTAATTCTATCATTCATTTTATATATTTGTTCTTTTCTACTCATATGAAAACCTAGTTTATATAAACCGTAATAAGTGCCACCAAATGCTGTTATTCCGCCAATAGTAGATAATAATTCACCCCACATTATATATTATTACTTTATATTTTAATTTTTTTTGAAAAACTTTTTATTATACATTTTTATTAATTTTGGAATACTTCTTGTTGGTCTTCCTTGTTGTTCAAATCCTGACCAAGTAATATAATATGATAAAAATCCTGGTCTTAAAGGGTCTCCTGTTCTTAAATTTCTTTTACTTCTTGATAAAAAATTATCTCTTCTTTTTAAATCATTATGTTTTAAAAAATCATCTCTTGTAGGGTCACCAAATGAAACCGTTTTAAATTTATTATTTTCAAGTCTGAATATAGCATTCCATTTTTTTTTTGGATTTTTAGAAGGTTCTAATTTTATTAATATAGGCATTATATTAACTTTTTAGAAAAAAGTTTTATCAAAAATAAAATAAACTTTTTAATAATCATCACCGCCGTTATTAGGTGGAACATAATCTGCATTAGTTCTAGCACCTAGCATACTATCTTTATATTGATAAAATTTTAAAAATGCGGGTTGATGTGCTGAACGACTTGTTGAACCTGTTGATTTACCACCACTATTAATATAAATACTACCACTATTATGACATCTACCATATAATGCCATCTTATAGCGTGTTCCAATTGTTAAATTATTAAAATGAAATTTACTAGTAATATATGTATTTTCAAAACCTGTAAAATCTAATAATTCTTTTAATGAATATTTTGTTGTATCACCATTAAATAAACCTTGTTTATATGCGTCAATACTTACCGCACTACTACTTAATGTTGTTGAAAATGGACTTGTTCCACCCGTGCCAACTGCTACACCACACATAAAAATCATTCCACCAGTTAATGAATTAGCATAAAATCCAAATTCTAAATATCCGCTTGTTTCAGTTGGTGTAAAATCAACTTCTAATGTATCCGTTCCACTATCTTGACTACCATTAAATATAAATTTATTACTTGTATTATATATTCTTACAAAATTTTGACTTTCATTATCAATATATGAATATGATAATAATTTTTCTTGTCCAATATCTGAATATGTTGTTAAACCCGTATTAAATAATAAATTATTTCCTACTGGATTTTCCCAAGTAGTAGGTGTTAATGTATTTATATTTCCTGTATCTGTTGCCATTAAATATAATGATTGTCCACCATACATTAATGTTGGTAATTGTGATGGATTAACCAATTTAATATTTGGTCCAGCAAGAAATATAGCAGAATGCCCTGCCGTTGCCACTGTTTTTGCTGCAACTCTAAAATTTTTTGTTGTATTTGCTGGAAATTGAACTATAAATGTTGCAGTTCTTGAAAATTCTAAATCATTACCTATACCATTTGCTACTTGTTGAGTTGTATCTGCTAAATATGTAGGTTGTAATGGGTTTGAAATTTTTGTAATATCTACGCCGTCCCATAATTTTAGATATAAATCGCATCCCGCACTTATATGAGCATAATAATGAAATGTAATTAATAAATTTACGGGTCTTGCTTTACTTGTATATGAAATTTGTAATTTATCATTTAAATCTATAAAATCTGCGGGTGTATTTTGGATTTGTTTCCTACAAAAACTTGTTGGATACCAATGTGCCATTGATGAAGTAGAATATAATATATTATTTTGATTACCTAAATATAAATCATCACATTCTGTATAATTATTTAAAAATGTGTTAGCATCTGCACTATTATGTCCTTTTAATTGACTGCTATCACTATCAAATAAAACATCTTGCCCTACATTTATATTTCTATCTAATTGAATATCTCCATTTTGACTTATTAAATGTATTGTTTCTGTTTGAATACTATTAAATAATCGTATATCATCATCTAATACAACCCTATTTGTATTATTTTTTCTTAATCTTATTTCTGCGTCATCTTGATTACCTCCAAATTGTATATGTAATTTATCAGCACTAGTATTAGATAATGTTGATGTATTCACCATTTTTGCATTATTTGAATTCATAAAAAAAGTTCCACTATTAACATTATTAAATGTTTGTCCTCTAAAAATAATTGTTTGAACATTATTAATTATTCCACTTTTATTAACTTCAAAAACATTAGCATTATTATTATTAATTCTTAAACCACTATTGCCTATCGCACCTGCGGTATAATCCATATTAATAAATCCAGTTTCATTATTTTGAACATTAAATTCTATTTTTGTATCCCCACCAGTTTGACCCGTTGGGTCTTTTCTTAAATTTATTATTTGTGCGTCAATAGTTTCTTCTGTTATTGTTCCTGATACATTACCAAATAATGTGCCATTAGTTAATGTTATATTTCCATTTGTTAAAGTCATATTACCATCTGTAGATGTTAAATTACCATTCATTGTTATATTTTCTGTTGTTGTAGTTCCTCCTACTGTTAAATCACCGCCTGTTAATGTAATATCTCCACTTGTAGATGAATAATTACCACCAACTGATAAATTACCTAATGTTAATGTTATATTTCCAGCGGTAGATGTATAATTACCAGTATTATTTAATTCTTCACAATCAATTCTACCATTAGCACCGTTTAAAGTTATTCTATGATTTCCACCACCTATATTACCTATAAATGCTACTCCATTATCTAAAAATAAATTACCATTAACTAAATCTACATTACCATTTGTTGAATTATAATTACCACCACAATTAATATTTCCATTTGTTAATGTTAAATTTCCATTAGTTGATGATATATTACCTGTTAATGTTGATGTTCCACCAACTGATAAATTTCCCGCACTTGTTGTAATATCTCCAACCATTACAATATTTTCATTGGCATTAGTCATAGCAATTCCTCCATTATTTATTAATAAAGATACATTACCAGTTTTAGGTAATTCAATTTTATTTGTTCTTATTTCATCAAATCCAGTATGATTATTTATAGTAATATCATTACAAATTATATCATTACAAGTAAAATTACCAGTTGAACCCGTTAATGTATATTTATAAGGTTGATTAGCAGTAGCAGAACCTTTAATATCTGTTACGAATATTCCGTTTCCTTCTACAATTAAGGCATTTTGTATAGTTGTATTATGTAATGTTGTAATTCCTGTGCTTGTTATGTTTCCATTAGTTCCATTTAATCCTATTTGTTTTGTAACTCCGTTATCACTAAATAAATCAATTTCATTACCATTAATTACTTTTAAATTTCCGTTCAAATCAATAATATTATTAATAATAAATTTACCAGTAGAAGCAATATATTCAAACCAATTTGTAGCACTATTTACTAATTGTCTTAATGCAACATTTCCATAACCAGATAATCCAATTGTATATTGTAATAATTGACTTAATAATGTAGCATTATTATTTTGATTAGATAATGTAATATTTCCGCTTGTTGTAAAACTTATATTATCTGCTAATTTTTTACCTTCAATACTACCGTCTGGTATAGTTATATCATCTACCGCATCCCATTCTAATTTATTAGTAATATTATTTTTAGCAATTACTTGACCTTTTTCACCTACATTACCACCTATAGATATTGCAGCAACACTAGAGGGTAATGCTAAACTTACAACGCTTCTTTCATCTACACCGCTTAAGGTTCTACTACTATCATTATAATTTACCATATATATAATATTTAGATATATAATATAATAATTAAAATAATTATTTCTTAAAAAATAAAATATTTTACATTAATATAAATATAATGAAGAATAATGAAGAAAATAATGAAGAGATTGTAGAAAATAATGAAGAGATTGAAGAAAAAAATACAATTATTGAAGAAAAAAAAGATGAAATTATAGATAATAAAGATACTGAATTTACAAAATCAATTCAAAAACCTAAAAAACCTAGAACTGAAAAACAAAAGGAAGCATTAAGAAAAGCACAAGAAAAAAGAAAGGCAAACTTAGAATTGAAGAAAAAACAAAAGGAAGAAGAAAAATTAATTAAAGAACAAGAAAAATTAAATAAAAAAAAAGAAGTTGAAACAATTGAAACAATAGAAGAACCAAAAAAAGAAGTTAAACCAAAAAAGAAGAAAAAAACAAAGGTAGTTTATCAAGAAGAAAGTAGTAGTAGTGAAGAAGAAGAAATAATATATATACCTAAATCTAAAAAGAAAAAGAAAAAGAAAAAGGTAATTAGACACGAATCTAGTAGTGATGAAGAAATTGTTGAAAAAACAAATAGTTATTATGATAATACACCTACAAGACCATTAAAATATTCTGATGTATTTAGATTCCAATAAAAATATTATATAATAATATAATAATGAATATTAAAGAGATTGAACCAGAAAAAAAGATAGTATTAAGTAAATTTGATTTTACTTGTGATGATGTAGATGATACTATACCTAAACCTTTGCCACAAACGTTAAATTTTTTTATGTTAATAGCAGGAAAACCAGGCAGTGGAAAAACATCCTTAATATTAAATTTAATTGCTAAAAATAATAAAAATTATAATAAAAAATTTGATAAAATTTATATATTTAGTCCTTCATTAACTACAATCGCTAATAGTCCATTTGATGATATACCAGAAGACCAAATTTATAGCGAATTATCAGTTGAAACATTAAAACAAGCACAAGAAGATATAAAAGATACAGGAGATAAAATTTTATTTATTTTAGATGATGTAGTAAATGATATGAAATTAAAAGGGGTTCAAACTGAATTAACAAAAATGCTTATGAATAGAAGACATTTAGCAGGTAGTGGAGGTTCTTCATCATTTATTATTACTACACAAGTATATAATAAAATACCCGCACCAATTCGTAAAACTGCTACACAAGTAGTTATATATTCTACAAAAAATAAAAAAGAATTAGATACAATTTTTGATGAATTAATATTAATACCACAAAAAGATTTTTATGAAATATTAAAATTTTGTTTTGATAAAAAACATCATTTTTTATATATTGATGTTAATAAACAATTTAATAAAATGTTTCATAAAAACTTTAATGAATTATCATTTAATACTGAAAATGAAAATGGATTATAATAAACTTTTTACTAAAAAGTTTATTTTTGTTAAAACTTTTTTCTAAAAAGTTTATATGGATAAAAAAAAAATTAATGATTATCAAAAAAAATTATATCATAAAAATAAAAATAATCCTAATTCAAGTTGTTATTTACCATATAGATTAAAATTACAAAGAGAAGCATATGCAAAAAAGAAAAATGGTAATGTTAAATATTATAGTAAAAGACAAAGTAAAGATATTAAATTTAATTTTGGTGAATATATAATTTCTTTTAATTAAGTTTTTTTTTTGTAAAAATAAAATATTTGTATATTATATAAATATATAATATGAATTTTACACCCGAACAAGTTCAACAATGGAAAGATTTAAATCAAGGTTTTGAAATGGAAGATGCATTGCATCCAGTATTTGAAAATAAATTTGGTAAATTAAATAAAACTGAAAAATATGATGTATTTGATTTTAAAAATGATAAATATATAATAGAATTAAAAACAAGAAATATAAAATTTGGTCAATATCCATCATTAATGTTTGGTAAAAATAAATTAGAAGAAGCACAAAAAATAAATGATAAAGAAATATATTTTTTTTTTAAATTAGAAGATGGTTTATATTATTGGAAATATAACGAAAATGGAGAATATTTTATACGTGATGGTGGAAGAAAAGATAGAGGTAAAGATGAAATAAAAAAATATGTATATGTAAAAAATAAATATTTAAAAAACTTTAATGATTTAGTTATTGATTAATAAAACCAACCGCTTTTATCTAAATTACTTTTTTCTAATTCTTTTTCTTTTTCATTTTCTTTAAATTTAGTAAATATATATTGTATATTTAAATCTAAATTGTTAACTTTATCTAGTAATTCATTTAATATTTTATTATGTTCTATTAATAATTCATAATTTTTCATAGCATTATTATTATTATTGGTATTTGTTGATTTATCCATATATAAACTTTTTAGAAAAAATTTTTATAAAATTAAGATTATTAAATTATTAGATTAATTATATTATATATTAATATAAATATGGTAAATAAGAAGCGAAAAAATCCTAATAAGACTCAAAGAAGAAGAAAAAGGATACCAGCAAAGGAAGGTTCTAAAACAACAACTAAAAGCGGTGATAAAGTAGAAGTAGTATTACCAACTAAAACAAAAATAGTTTATAGAAGTAGAAGAGGAGATACTAAAAGAATAAAAGAATTAGAACAACAATTACAACAAAAAAGAATTCAACCAGTAAGAAGAAGTAATGTTTTACCTACTGATTTATCAGCATTTGGAGGATATACAGGATTACGAGAAGGTTACGGAGTTCAACCAAATAGAGACCAAAAAATAAATGATAGATTGGATAGATTAGATAAAAAATTAGATAATCTAGCAAAAAGACAACAAAACCCAAGCGTAGATTTAAAACCAGAATTAATAAGAGAAGTTAAAACAACTAGAACAATACCAACACAAACAATACCAGAACGACCTTTACAAGAAACAAGAAATAGAGGATATATAAGACAACAACAAGAAGATGAATCAGCAACAAAAATACAAAGTTTATTCAGAAGGAAACAAGCACAAGATATACGACACCAATTAGAAGAACAAGAATTACAAAATATTCAAAGACGAAGAAGTAGACAAGAAGCAGAAAGAAAAGCAGAAATATTAAGACAAAGTAAAATAAGAGCAAAACAAGCATTTGAAAGAGAAAAAGAAAGACAAGTAGAAAGACAAATAGAAGATAGACAAAAAAGAGATAGATTAAAACAATTAGAACAAATAAAAAAAGATGATTTAAGAAAAAAACAAGAATTAGATGAATTTATATTATTAGAACAATCAGCACAAAAAGAAGAAGAAGTAAGACAACCAGAAGGTTTTATAAGACCTAAAAAACCAGATGAAATAATAA
>NZLH01000152.1 GCA_002694155.1 Pusillimonas sp.
GATTTTGCCGTATACGGCGGGTTAGACGGTGAAGTAGAACAAATTGGCGCCGACACCTTCACCGATGAAGATGGAAACGCCTACTACAACATTAAAGTCCGCACCGACCAAAACTATGTGCGCAACACCGACAACCCCATTATTCCAGGGATGGTAGCTGACGTGAGCATTCTGACCGGGAAACGCACGGTAATGCAGTACCTTCTGAAACCTATTTTGCGTGCAAAAAACAACGCACTAACAGAACGATAACAAAGAGCGCAAAAATGAGCATTCCGGTACTATTGATTACGCAAGATGATAATTTATGGCAACACTGGCGACAAATTAATGCCGAACACTGGGTGCCTGCGCGTGGTCGCGACTTGTCAGACCTTAACCGCTGGCGCCAACAAGGCAGGTCTCTTGTCATTCTTGACCGGCAACTTCCCAAGCTACCCGACTGGGACGATACAGAATGGAAAAATCATTTTCGCGATCTACAGGTCATTATCGCCAGCATCCGACCCAGCGACCATGAAGCATCACGCACTTTCACAGCCGGCAGCAGTGGTTATCTACATGCCTTTAGCCCAGTAACTGTGCTGGAAAGCGCGCTTCAAAGCGTTAACGCAGGCAGTGTTTGGATGGGTCGCTCGCTGGTGAACCGAATTCTGCAGGAAATTGACCGACGAATTAAACCCAGCCACGGTACTAGTGGCCCTGCATGGTCCGATTCATTAACCCTAAGGGAAAAAGAGGTGGCCCAACGCGCAGCGGTTGGAAGAAGCAACCAGGAAATTGCTGACGAACTGGGTATTACCGAACGAACCGTGCGTGCCCACATGACTGCTGTTTTCGAAAAGCTAGGCGTTAACGACCGGTTAACATTGGCGCTTAAAGTACACGGAATTAATGCGAGTTAACTAAAACAAACCGCAGTTCGACGCCGCCTTTCTAGAAAATACAACTTATTCAGACACAATCAGGCCAGTAAGCAAGCATTGCTAGCCCGACGGCTCGCTACCCTCTTGTTCAGAGCGTGCTAAGTATATGCCCTGGCGCATAAGCAAGTTCGCGGTGCCCTGATCGGGAACATCGTCGGCAAGCACACTTATTTTTAGCTTACGTGCGGTTTGGATTACAGCCCCCAACAAGTTCTGGCTGCCGGGGCTGCCCAAAACGCCGGCAACAAAATCACCGCCAATTTTCAAATAACTGAAGGGCGCCTGATGTAAGTAAATAAGCGCTTCGGGCTGATCCCCCAAATTACGCAAACCAACTTTGGCACCGCACTCGACCACATCACGACAAAACGTCTGTACTTCTGCTGAACCAGACACTAAAGCGAAAGCATCAACTTCAAGACACAAGCGCGACACCACACTTGCCGGCGCCGCATGCAGCATCTCTACCACTGTCGACGTAAACTTGCCGTGCAAAAGCGATGCCAGAGAGATTCTAAGAACCAAGTCTTCCGGGTTATCAGTCAGCCACGCCAATGCCAGTTGAATTGCTTTTAAGTCGCATTGGCTTGAATAACCTAAACGTTGTGCCGCCGGCATAAACAAAAACCCGGGTATTGCCGCCCCTTCGCGGTTTCGATCAAGCAGTATCAAAAGAGCCTCATAACGCTGGATTTCATCTAAATCGTTATGGTAATGACGATGCTTGTAACTTAAAACGAGCCCGTCGTGCTCGAGTGCCTGACGAATCAACTCGGACCACTCGGTCTCGCTTGGCGCGGTTTTACTTTCCATAACTTGCATGGGTTGAGCAACGTATTCAATATCTTTGTGGCCCGAGCTTTCGGCGCGCATCAAGGCGTGATCAAGTGCGGACAAAACTGTGCTGACATCGCCATACTGACCTGCGTCGATAAGTGCGTAAGCCCAACGAGACGCTCCGCCTTCGCGTAAAGTTACCTGCAATTGCGTTAACGTTTTGCGCACGTGCTGAGCCAAGCGAATTGCGTCAAGACTGCTGGGCGTTAACATCAGCAACACGAAATCAGAGCCATTAAGCCGCGCGAGTACGCAAGGAATATCGGGAAACTGGCTTACTGCTGCCTGAACGCGCTGGCCTACTGTTTTTAACCACTCGTCTACCTGAACCCGTGATAACGCACGGTTGATTGCTGCTAGATCCCGTTGACGAAACAATAAAATATGCCCCTCAAGCACCGCGCCGCGAGGTTGCCTTTCCATACGCCGACGCAAGTCGTTCACAAAATACTTACGATTAGCCAAGCCAGTAATCGGATCACGGTTTAGCTCGAGCTCAAGCGATTCAATTCGACTATCGAGTTCTGCCTGCGTTGCCTTGATCCGTTCGCGCGCTTGCCCAATGGCGTCGGACACATCGTGCAATTCACTAAAATGCGTTTCAACAGGTTCGTGGGAAATAGACGTTGGTGCGTTAGAGTTACTAATGGCGTTCAGTTGTGTCGTGATCTCTCGTTTCAAGGCTCGACGGAACCACCGAACCAGCACTATTGCAAATAATGCCCAAATAACCCCTGCACCAAGTACAACGAACAACAAACGAAACACACTTTGCCACAACGATTGCAACGCGTATTGATCGTCAGCCATAACAGAGATCGTGCCAATACGTTGCCAACCGTCAGTGACCTCGCGCATTTGTGCTTTTGCTTCCAACGTGACTAACCCGGAAAACCAAGCTGGTACAGCCTTTGGCTGAGTCGTACGATCAATTTCAAGACTAAAAGTCTCTTCGTTTGAAGTAGGTGTAAATACTATTTCTTCAAACTGACCACTATCGAACAGCGCCGTTACAAGCAGCTCGCGAGTCGCACGATCTTGGTTACTTGGCTGCGACATTAATAATGCGAGCGTGGAGGCGGCATTTCGACTTTGCGCTTCGAGCTCGTCGGTTAAATATTGACGCGCCGTATCCAGGCTGACAAAAAGCGTTCCCGCCAAAATTCCGGCTACAACCAGCGTCACGCTAAGCAACAGTTGTTTTAGTAGTGACATAGTTCGAACCCTGTAAAAAGCATCTCGTATTCGCTCATGGTGTGAACCCCTGACGCTGCATTCTTTGTATTAGCGTTCGCCAACGCCCAATTTGGTTAACCGAGGCCGGCTTAGCCCCCGGCACATAGATACCTTGTACGTTGAAACTGAAAACCGGCGTGAGGTCTTTGCGCTGACGCGCTGGCTTAATGGCATCAATCAGGCTATCAAGTACCAATGGTTCGGCAGTTGGGGTGGCGTAGTAGCCTAAAACCATATGCGCAATTGCAGCCCCCTGAACCTGAGCACGCACATAAATGAAGCGCAATTTCTCGGGCGATACGCCCAGACTGATCAACGAAAAATACTTGCCAATAACAAAATCTTCGCAGTCGCCCAGGCCTTTACCCAGGCTATCCAGGGGGGTGGCCCAAAAATCTGTTTGTTTCCATACTTCGCTGTCTTGCGCCTGACGCACGGCACTATTCCAGAACCGGTTAACCACCGACAGCTGAGCTGTCTCCGCCAAACCTTGGGCGCTGTCAAGCGACCCAAACCAATCCTGAACCGCCTCTTGTCCGCTGCTACCGTACAACTTTTGCGCTTGGTCGGTTAGCGTATTGGCGTCGAATAATACTGCGGCATCGGCGCGCACCCACGTTGGAAATAACAATAGCGCTGCCAGCCCGACAACGGGCAGCCACTTTCGACGCGAAAAAACGCATGCAAGCGTATTGGGCGAGCGCATGCAACGGATTGTAAACGTATTTTTAAATAATGCGCCGGCCTGACGAACTGACGACGGTAAGTACCTTAAGAGAGTTGCACCTACCGTCGTCGCATACGGTTATGACGAAGTATCAATCTTTAATTTGCCATCATTGATAAGATTTTGAATCAACTGATTTTGATCCGTGTAAGACCCCATCAAATCAGCGTTCTCGATGACAATTTCGTGGTCATAACCACTGCCGTCGGCGCCCAACTGCCCTGTTGTCGAAACCTTGATAACTGTGCTGGTTACGCCATTCTCTTCGCTTAGGCCAATATGCAGGAACTCGGTAATGTCGCCGTCCAAGTTCGATTCTGACAAGAGGTCGCTAAGGTCGAGCTGGTCGGCGCCGAGTGGATCTGTTTCACCAAGCCCAAAGTCTTTGACAACGTCGGTAGAAGTAGGGTCATCTGGATCGGCAAGCTCCCATTTAAAGACGTCATCACCTGCCCCCCCAAACAACGAATCAGAGCCTGCGCCGCCGATCAGAATGTCGTCGCCCTCATCGCCCACCAACAAATCATCACCATCACCACCTTCCAAGGTGTTATTCGACTGATTCCCGAATATAGCAACATCATCAGAAGAATCTACAGGTTCATGATCACCTTCATCATCATGATCGTCGCCTTCATCATCGTCGTCGTCGTCATCATCGTCGTCATCGTCGTCGTCGTCGTCGTCGTCATCGTCGTCGTCGTCATCGA
>NZLH01000153.1 GCA_002694155.1 Pusillimonas sp.
CACGGGACATCCGCAATTCGAGACCAATGAACTGAATCCTTTGCGCGTGTTGCTTATGGTGGCTCACAACCGAACGGCAAGGTGAGTATGAAGGGTCGCGGTACCTCCAGCTTGCAGCAATCTCATGTGGAGAAGAATCAAGCATCAACCGCGGATAGCTTTGATCGCGACACCACTTGAGGGTCGATCTCAATCGCTGCTCAACCCTGAGTACTCCGCCGCCAAACTCACCCAATGAGGAACAAACCACATGAAGGGCGCACTCCAGGTCTTGCCCACGCAGGCGGAGGGCAAGACGGTCGCGGTAGTTCTTGATAACAGGGTCGCGACTCTGTAGAATGGTGCTTGACGAAAGCTTCACGAAATATGCCAAAAGCCCCTCTGCAAAGGAGCTTTTGTGCGTCTTGACTACTTACATGTGTGGCGCATGCCGCTTGTCAGTAGTAAGCCTCGCTCCCGCGCCCATTCAGCAATTTGAGAGGCGGGCCACACGTGATATTGACCAAGTTTAGCGGGCTGAGGAAGGTATCCGGATTTCACCCACCGCCAAAGCGTCACGGGAGACTTTTTCAACCAGATGCAAAGGTCAGACTGGTAGACGATACCGTCCAGCACAAGAGGCTCCGGGATTACTGGCAGAGTGGTGATAGTTGTAGTAGGCACGACGGCGACTCCTAGGCGGAGCGCGTAAGCAGCATCCGCTCAAAAAATTGAGAAGTGCTGCCGTGCCTATCACACACAAGGGGGGGCCACCCCGGCCTAAAGGCCTGCGTTGTCGGGTCAGTCTTAGTGAAACAAGAGCGTGCTAATCTCTTGAGTGTTCCCAGCCGCCGCTAACTGCAAAGAAGGTTCTTCTTCTTTGGACCTGGAAAGTTAAATATATTATGTCAGAATAAGAGAGGACTTTTCAAGTGCTTTCCCCCATATTTTGACGAAAATCGTTTTCTTAGTGTTTGTGTACACTGACCGGTACACCATTTGATTACACTAACACCAAGTCCCTTGTGCCATGGGGCTTGCAAGAGGTTTTGTGGTAGTGCCCCAGGCCACCATTCGGCCCCAGTTATAATGAAAAGCCGGTTACAGAACCGGCTTTTTGTGTATAGAAAACCAGGTTTTTTATACACTTCACCTGTAACATGTATAAAAAAAACCTTTTTCTATACATGTGGAGGCAATCTTGACACAGATCCTGCCCCTCGCGAGCAACGAATGCGTTTTCTAATTGCGTTACTTCTACCCTTTCTAACGTTTTTTACTATCGGTAGACCCATTGCTGGGATTATTTGCCTGATACTGCAAATAACCCTCGTTGGTTGGCTGCCCGCCGCGTTGTGGGCTATTTACGCCTTAAGCCAGTACAACACAGACAAAAAAATCGAAAACGCATTCAAACAAAAGCCATAGGGATGGTTAGCCAGCGAAAGCTGGCTTTCTATTTGCCCCCCCTACTCTGGCAACCGTACCGTTACCTCTATTTCAATCAGCAGCCCCGGCACAGCCAACCCCGTTACGCCAATAATTGTTTGAGCGGGGTGTTCCTGATTACCTTGCACCGCTTCAATTGCCGCCGTAATCACTTCATATTCTGTAGGGTGAAGCGTGTAAATTGTTCGGCGTACAACATCACTCCAACTTGCGCCCACTGCCTTCAACGCCACTTCTATATTACGCATGGCAGCCTGGGTTTGCTTACCTAAATCATCGCCACTCACAACGGAAAAATCGGGCGCCAGTGCAACCTGACCGGCGATGTAGGCGACACGGCCCGGTTCAGCGACCGTAATGTGACTGAAACCCGGCGCAGGGTGTAATTCTGGTGGGTTGATAAGTTTTCGTGACACTGCAGCCTCCTTGGTTTTTATGAACTGCCGAACGTCGGCTTCAAATCGCCACTATTGCCACACAAGCCCATCCTGTCAAGCGCTATTCCAGCCGTGAAACAACCACACTTGCTTCTCCCAACTCGGAAGATACCCACGCCGTGTCATCGGTGACATTAATATTTAAAACCATCTTTCGGGCAGCCAATGCCGCCAGCGCCTGAGTGCCTTCAACATCAGCACAAAAGACACGCAAGTTTTGAGCGCGACTCAATTTACTTTTTACGCCCTCCCACCAAAGTTGGGCATTGCGCCCATAGGCAATTACCACCACATCGTCGGCGCGCCCACAGACTTTCAGAACCCGCCGCTCATCGGGCAACCCGGTTTCAATCCATTGCGTAATGGCGCCGGTTAAATCCAAACGCCACAAATCGGGTTCATCGGTTTCCGACAGGCCTTTGGTAAAGACCAGGCTTTCTGTATCGTCGGCATATAACGCAAAAGCCAGCAAACGCACCATCATTCGCTCGTCGGTTTCCGATGGGTGTCGTGCCACGGTGACCGAATGACTGGCGTAATAAGTGCGGTCGTTGTCGGCAATATGAAGGTCGGCTTTATAAATGGTGGCGCGCAAGGCCATAACAAAACTCTACCCAAAGAATGAACGGCCTACAGTGTAAAGCGGAATTTTCTGCATTTTTCAGATAACCACTGCACAAATCCGATAGTCGCTACCGTACGCCACACTTTATTGTTCACTTTGCGTCGGCTCGGTAAGCGCATGCTACCCAGCCGTCAATCATCACAACAATTCCAATTGCTTCGGAGACCACATGCAAACCAATCAATTCCTGGAAAGGGATCATTTCCTGTTGGGTACTTTTTCTACCAACTGCTCGGGCGGGATGACCGTTTCGAAACTACCTAACCGCTGGAAAGCGGACTGGGAAAGCAACCTGAAAATTGGCAAGTTGCTGGACGACGCCGGCATCGACTTCATGCTGCCCATTGCACGCTGGATCGGTTACGGCGGCGAAACCGATTTTCATGGTTACGTGCTGGAAACCGTGACCTGGGCGACGGCGCTGTTGGCTAATACAAAACAGCTCACCGTTTTCGCCACTATTCACACCACGGCTAATCACCCCGTTGTAGTTGCGAAACAAATTGCCACCATGGCGCAAGTAAGCAATGAGCGTGTCGGCCTGAATATTGTCGCCGGCTGGAATAAGCCGGAATATGAAGCCCTGGGCCTGACGCTGCCAGACGACCACGAAACCCGTTATGGCTACGCCCAGGAATGGTTCGACATTGTTAAAAAGCTCTGGACGCACGACGGCCCCTTCGACTGGGACGGCACCCACTTCAAACTCAAACACACCTATGGCAACCCCAAGCCACAAACCATGCCACCTATCTACAACGCGGCCGGCTCCGGATTAGGTCGTGAGTTTGCCGCGCACAATGCTGATTTCCTGTTTACACCTGCCATCGACCTGGCGCGCTCGAAACAGGAAGTGGCTGAATTAAAGCAACAAGCTATGGAACAGGAAGGCCGTAAAGTAGGCGTATTAACGTTCTCGCACGTCATTTGCCGCCCCACCGAGGCCGAGGCGCAAAAAGTATGGCAATCATTACAAGACAACGCCGACTGGGAAGCCACCGACAACCTGATTCGTTTGCAGTTTGCTCACGCGCAATCCTTCCCTCACGATCTGTTGCAGCTGATTCGCGAACGATTCGCGGCCGGCCATGGAGGCTTCCCGCTGGTGGGAACGCCAGAACAGGTGGCCGACGGCATCACGCAATTGCATGAAGCCGGTTTCAGTGGCACAACGCTTTCATTTTTCGATTATGCAGAAGAGTTTCCTTATTTCCGCGATAATGTATTGCCTATTCTTGAATCACGCGGTATCCGCAGGAAATTTGTATGAGTGACAGCAATAACACGCTAAATCAAGAGTTCCGCACCGCCATGCGTCAGCTGGCGGGCGGCGTTTCCGTTATTACCGCCGCCTACGGCGACGATCAAACCGGCCTGACAGCTACTTCGGTGGTGTCCATTTCCATGGACCCACCCGAGCTGTTCATTTCGGTGAACCGGTCGTCCTCGTCTTGGCCCGTCATTGAAAAATCAGGAAAATTCGGCATTAATGTGCTACAACAAGGCCAGCAAATTGTGGCTGAACATTTTTCCGGGAAAGGGGGTCGCAAAGGTGCCGACCGCTACGCCGACGACGACTGGTATCAAACACCCGACGGCGTCTGGCTATCGCGCCGCGCACTGGCCGCTTTCGCGTGTGATGTTGAAAAAGTCTGGATGCATCGTGAACACGCCTTAATTGCGGGTAAAGTTACGCGCATCGATGTGCATGACGGACCACAGCCACTTACTTATTGGCACGGCCATTACGGCTCATTCATTCAAAACTGAAGGGGTCGGCCACTTTATTTTGGGGAAATGCGTATGCAAGCGGTACCAAATTCGCAAATGCATCGCCATCTTTTCAGTCGTTTTCCAAAATTTACCTCCCACGACGCCGAGGAAGTGCGCCAGCAGGTTAGTCGTATTTTCTGCGACCACGACCTTAAAGTTGTGGGAAGGTCCCAGTCGCTTAATACCCAAATTCACTTTAGGGCGGGGAAACGCGTAAGTTACGGGCGTATGCTTTACGGTGCAACGGTCGATATTGAGCCCGGCAAACTGGATGATTTCTACCTTATTCAGATTCCAGTTGCGGGGCAGGAATCCGTTCAGTACAACCGGCATGCGATTCTTTCTAACACCCGTGTGGGCACGATTATCAGCCCCGACCTTGAATTTCGTATGCGCCATGAGCGCAACGCGGAAAAATTATTCATTCGAGTCGAGCGAAGTGCATTTGAACAGCAGTGCGCGCAATATTACGGGCACCTGGCGCACGGCGCACTGCACTTCAACCCTGCTATCCATTTGCAAAACCCTTCTTTGCAGTCGCTAAAACGCTTGCTCGACTGGCAATTATATGAGGCTTCCGAAGGCGATCTGTTCAACCAACCCCTTATTGCGGCGCGCTTTGAAGAAGTACTTATGGTGTCGTTGCTGGGTAGTTTGCAGCACAACCAGCCCACCCATTTCGATACAGGTGGGGTAGCGCCGGGGTTTATAAAGCGGGCAGAAGATTACATTGAACACCACGCCCACCTGCCATTAACGGCAGGAGACATCGCCGACCACGTAGGGGGCAGCATCCGCACGTTGTTCGCCGGGTTTCGTAAGTATCGAAATATCTCCCCCATACGGTTTTTGAAACAGGTTCGGTTAAAGCAAGTGCACCAAGAACTATTGCACCCCGCAACAGACACCACTGTTACGCAGGTGGCGCTACGCTGGGGCTTTACGCACCTCGGGCAGTTTTCCGCCAGCTACCAGCTGCAATTTAACGAACTTCCGTCGGAAACGTTAAAACGCGCAGGGCGCTGAAGCTTACTCTGGCTTCATGGCGGCACGATTATCGTTGCTAATTGCTCGCTTAATCCAGGCTTCCAGCTTTTGGGCCACTGGCGTTAGCGGAACGCCTCGCACCCTAAATAAACCCATAGTGGCGGTGGGCGGTTTTGGCTCGACTTCAAACGTAACAACCCCGCAACTGTAAAGCGGATCAGTCATCAGTCTATCGGGCCCAAAACCAACCAAGTCTGTTCGGCGCATCATTTCCATCATGAGCGATGGCGACGTGCATTGCACGATTTGCGTTGGATGCGGCAACCCCGCCTGATCCAACCAATGTAATAAGTGATGCCCA
>NZLH01000154.1 GCA_002694155.1 Pusillimonas sp.
CAGACATACCCGGGACACTGGCGGCACGAATAAAGCGCATGGCGAGCTTTGCCAATCCAGTATTTTTCAAAACCCAGGCACTTCGATTTTCAACTCATGGCATCCCTCGTTACATATCATGTGCCCGGATTGAGCAAGGTTATATCTCGGTACCGAGAGGCTGTTTTGATGATCTCCAGGCACTGTTACACGAACAGGGAATAACGGTAGAAATCGATGACCGCAGAATGCCCGGCCAGTTGCTGCCGGAAGTGAGCCTGAAAGCAACGCTGCGTCGTAATCAGGAAAAGGCTGTGACGGCGCTTGCCGATCACGATACCGGAATACTTCATGCTCCGACCGCTTTCGGCAAAACCGTAACCGCTATTGGCATTGTCGCCAAGCGGCAGGTAAACACGCTGATCCTCACTCACAGTCGTCAGTTACTGGATCAATGGAAGGAGCGCCTGGAGACCTTTATTGAGGGTGCCTCCGTAGGTGTGATTGGCGGTGGCAAAAAGAAACCTACTGGTCAGATCGACGTTGCTACCTATCAAAGCCTGATCAACAAGAAAGATAATACGGTCTCAAGTAAAGTCCGGGAATACGGGCAGGTCATCATCGATGAATGCCATCACATTTCAGCTCCCCGTTATGAAATGCTGCTTAACGAAGTCAGCGCCCGATATGTTGTAGGCCTTACCGCAACGCCTGACCGTCAGGATGGCCACCAAAAAATCATGTTTATGGTCGCAGGACCCGTTCGTCACAAAGTCAGGGCTGAACATGGGTCTAAGTTTGTCCAGCGTGTCATCGTTCGAGAACGTCATGAAACGCCACCAACGGACATCTTTCAGAATAACGGTGAACGACCACACATTGCATCCGTCTACCGTTGGCTCTCCCATAGCACTACCCGGAATCAGGATATAGTTCGGGATGTCGTGCGCTGCGTTCAAAACGAGGCCAACTGTCTTTTGCTGACCGAACGAAGAGAGCATGCTGAGACGCTGGCAACATTGTTGGAAGCTGAGTCTATATCATCGGTTGTTTTGCGCGGCGGGATGCGCGTCAAGGAACGCCGGGCTGCCGAATCGCAGTTGCATGAAACTCAAGTTATTGTTGCAACCGGGAAATACATTGGTGAAGGTTTTGACTTGCCTCGGCTGGACACTTTGTTTCTGGCTCTGCCCATCGCCTGGAAAGGAACACTGTCGCAGTATGCTGGCAGGATTCACCGGGATGCCGACGGTAAGCAGGAAGTTACTGTCTACGACTACCTGGACAACAGCCTGCCAATGCTTGAACGCATGTTCCGAAAGCGCGAGAAAGGTTACAAGGCGATGGGATACCAGTTTGCCCAATCCGAGCCGCAAACACGGCTACTGTAAACTTTCCAACGAAAGGGGAAACATGGCTGAAACGAAATGTGCTTCAGGCCTGCTTCAGAGGTAACTCGTGGGGCTTTACGCGTCTCACGTTCTTAGCTTCTTGTTCATAGGCACGATGACGAACATCCCATAACTCAACCGCGTGCTGAATATTCAGCCAGAACTCCGGCGTATTCCCCAAAGCCGCTGCGAGTTTGATTGCCATGGGTGCTGTCAGCGTGCCTTTGTCATGCGCAATCCGACTGAGTGTATTTCTGTGCACACCCATTGCTTCGGCAAGTTCACTGATTTCTATGTTCATCGGCTCCAGAAACTCAGTGACCAGCATTTCGCCAACGGTCACTGGACGACGTTTTGTGTTCCTCATTACCATAACCTCCTCTAGCCCTTGTAAACATGCGGGTCTAGATATGTATCTTGGGCGGTGCCATCTTCCCAGCGAAAAATCAGGCGATACTGCTTGTTAACCCGAATAGAACACCATCCAGACAGGTTTCCTTGCAAATGTTCAAAACGATTACCTGGTGGAATCCTCAAGTCTGACTCCTGAGTCGCGGCATCCAGAATCTGAATCTTTCTGAACAGAGCGCCTTCAATAGTGCTGGGTATTTTCTTGTGGCTTTGGTCTTCGTCGTAGAACTTCTCCAGGCATATATCCCTGAATTAAACCGCCATAGTTATCTGATCGCTTTTTAACCATTTTATGCACAACAACGTTGTGCGTCAAGTCCGTTCAAAATGAGAACGGATCCGTTTAGAAAACGATGTTACTATAATTTGGTCTGACAGAAAGGGACTATCGAGCAACTTCAAGGCGCTGATTTCATGGAGATAAAAGCGTATACAAGACTCCCAGTTTCCCACTTATCCCAGTTTAAAATGGGTCGTCAGGAACCGACGCAGAGGAAATTTGCCAATATTTACACTTTTTTCGCAAATTTCAGCACTCCAAGAGTGCTCCGAGAATTTTATAACCTTTTGTTTTTAAATAATTTTATATATTCTGTATCGGGAAGTGAAACGGCCAAAAAGATCGAAAAGCATCGAACGTAATACAAATAAACTATCCTTTTATAGGAATATTTGAATCAAAGTGGGTATCGCGGAGGCTGTTTGTTTAAAGTAATACAGATTCCGTAGCGAGGGCCGCGAGCTGTCGATAATCACGCTCTTCGGCGTCGCCGAGTGGCACATCGTTATAAATCCGAGCAACCGTGGATAGTTGAACCATGATGCCAATGTCAACCTCTGCTCGTATGGCCCATTCAATTAACTTTGACGCATAGCAGCCGATCTTTGGGGCAAGGGACTGCACAGCAGCCCATAACGATTGATAGTCTTTTCGATATTTTTCAAACAGGCTCATCAAGGTTGCTCATCATACGAAAATGGAGCAAAGGTATTCCAGCATAAGAGCGAGCATGCTTCAATTCACCAGCGGGTTGTTCAGCTATACCCAATCGAACTACCTCCTGAGCAAAACGCGCACCAAGTCGGTTCTCTTCCTGAAGAGAACTTGACCTATAAATAAAATCATGTATAGTTCTATATATGATTTTATTTATAGGTCAGTAAAATGCCAGTCACGATAAGCGTTTCAGATAATGTGTACCGCAGATTGGAGAGGTTGGCTGTCGGGTTCGACACGCCAGAGAGAGTGATCGAGCGACTGCTCGACTCGATTGAGGAGGCTGGGCCGAAGTCCAACGAAGGTAAACCCTCCCTAACCTTTGTTCCTGATGAGATAGCATTCAAAAATGAGCTGATAACTCACAAGAGGGCACAGGTCGTTCTTCATCTGAAAAATGGAGACCGAGATGTCATTCATTGGAATGCTTCTAGGTTTAAGCCCAGCTCAAACCTGCGGGCTAATTTATGGTCAGGCATTCTAAGAAACTGGAAGGATAAAGGGATCACCTCAGCGGAACTTTCAGTTCTACCCCAGGGCCTCAACCACCCTAACGACAACGCCGATCTCCTTATCGCTATTGCCGGAGAGATTCACTGGACGCTCGAAGAGGTAGAACGGTACATCGAGAAATATGACCTGGTTAGCAGCGACGACGGCCATCCCTACTACTACCTCGTGACCTTCAGTGATGAGACTCCTGACGAGCTGAAGCAAGTCGCCGGCCTGAACAATTCAAATCAGCTCCATTTGAACCTAAACATCGTTCCAGATGGTGATCAGGGAGAGATAGATTAGAGTAATAGTATTTTATAATCAATATGTTACGTAAGTTTTGGTTGTCAAATCTTGGACCCTGTTTACTCCGTGATCACCATAACGTATAGATTTCTATATTTTTCACATCCTCTATCAGAAAAGGAAACGTCACCGTGCCTTTGTCATACACAATTCGGCTGAGTGCATTTCTATGCACAATGATGTTGTGCGACAAGGCCGTTTGAAAGGGGGACGGACAAGTATCAAAAACAATGTTGCTATGACTTGATCAGATAAGAAGAACTAGGAAGCGATCTCACAGCTCTCAATTTCCTACTTATCGCAGTTTAAAAATGGGTGGTCAGGATCCGATTTATAAAAATTTGCCGAAAAATCCATAATCTACTGTTTTTAAAATAAATAATAATTTCTATATCGGAAAGTTCACACAACATGCGCCCCGCACAGCGGCACTGAATAAGGATCGAAAAGATCTATTTTGTAAAAGTTGTAAAAAACGCGACCCTTAGAACGACTTAAAGCCTGTAGGGATATCGTGGCGCACTTTTCATTATGTGCCCGATGTCAATCACTTTACAGGAGCATTACCCATGTCTATTTCTATCGTGACGCTAGATCAAATCAATCAGGCGAAAGCCTTCGTTCTTCATAACCAATGGACTACGATTTCGTTGATACAACGGCGGCTCAAACTCGGCTATCAAGCAGCAATTCAAACTATTACGACATTGCAATCCGATGGCGTTCTTATCCCGCAAAGTCGAGGATCGTGGTGGTGGGTAGCCGACGCTTATCAGAAACCTGAGCTTTTTGTTCGCCTCGCAAGGAGCAAAAGCGTATTGAACTTTGCATTCGCCTGTCGAAAACTGACAACGGACACATCCAGCCATCCCGTTGCGAGCAAAGGATTTTCTGTTATTGCTCCGACAGAGTTGTACGACGTTATACGTCGCACAGTCATTACAGAATGCCTACCAGAGCAAGCACCATGCAATCTTGAAAATTACGTGACATCAGTGCTGAAATGTTTGCAAAATCTTGGATATTGCCTCGACTTCCCATCTACCGACATCGAACTTCTGGAATGGCTTGCTCGTGATACATGTTATAAAAATATTCACAATCAATTCAAAATGGGGTTCGAAATGGGTTCACACCGGGTAGTAACCAAAGATTTTCCAGAAAACCTGAAGAACGGAATTATGATTTGCGGCATTAATTACGGGTACTCCGACAAAGACGAAACCAAGGATGCCCAAGGAAGCATACAAGAAGCTGAGCCTTTATCGTTCTTTTCGGATGCCACCGTCAATAACAGTCGTTATCGCGCCCGAATTCTGACCTGGCTCGCAAGTTGGGGAATACATCTTGAGACCCAACCTGGCAAAGAAGGTGTTCTGGAACGTTCATTCTGGCAAACAAACTGGTTAGACACGCAGTCTCGCAGTATCAGCAGCCACGAAAAGGTTGACTTGAACGCGTTAGTTAACGACGCTGACAGTATTCTTGACCTCATTGCACAACGGCAACCCTCGTTAATTATTCTTATTGGGACGGATCTAATTGAAGCGTTGAACGATATCAGGCTTCGCGAACGTGTTGAAACAATTCTCGGCCCCCGCCCCGGAAAAGCAACTGAAATCTTTGCCGCAACGACAAATAGCGGGGGCACACGCTTCAAAATGCGTGTTCAATCGTTCAAGAATGCCTCGATCATTTGCTTGCCGCACACAGCAACAATAGGTCTGACGAACGAACAGGTGGCTTCTTTTGAATTACCAGCAGAGATCAAGGAAAAATTTTTACGTTGACCCTGCTACATCAGCCGGAAAGGGTCATCAGCGATCCCTTCCGGCTCAATTGCAAAAAACGCGACGTCAGATGCGATGATCACAATCGTAAACTAAGCTGCAGTACGGATCACGTAAGCCGAAAGTTGAGCCAGCGACTGGAGCACCGCGATGGCCGCGCACTGATGTTTAAGACTCTTGCTGCGCCACTGCGTATCCCAATTGCCTGGAAGAGCCAACACTATGCTCGCGCTGGGGAAAGTCTAACGTCGCTAGGCCTGTAAAAGCCGGATTGGCCCGCGCATCCGTCCCTATTCAATAAAGCGCGCCCGGCCCGCCAGTAGCCCCGACCACAACGCACCCAGGATAAGCAGCATCATGAACACCGCTACAGCGTTCCAGTCGCCCGTGTATTCATGCAAAATGCCCACGATAAGCGGTGCCACGGCGGCAATTACATAGCCTATGCCCTGCGACATGCCCGAAATCGCTGCTGCCACCTGCGGGTTGGGTGAGCGCAGCACCAGCAGCGCCATCGCCACCGCGAACATACCACCAAACCCCAGCCCAAATATCCCCGCCCAGATGTAGACGGCACTGGTCGCCCCGTAGATCAGGCCCAGGAAACCCACCGCCACCAGCGTCATCAAGACGAAGATCGTGGGCCGCTGGTCGCGCCCACGCGTAGCGATCCAGGGCCCTGTTATAGACGTGGAAAGCTGTATACACATGAGCGTGGCCAACACAAAACCTGCATCCATCGAGCTCAGCCCACGATCGATTAGTATTAGCGGCAACCAACCGAAGATACTATAGGCAATGGCCCCTTGCGTGCCCATGAACAGCGTCACCTGCCAGGCTAGCCAGTTGCTGCGCAAGCGGGGCACCGTCGTCGACTGCCGGGCGCCAAAGGCCGACTCGCCCCGCACCTGCGGCACCCAAGCCAGTGCGGCCAACACAGCCGGAACGGCCCAGAACCCCAGTGCAAGGCGCCAGTCGCCCAGCCATTGTTCCATGGGCACGGTAACCCCCGCCGCCGTCGCCGCCCCCGCGGCCAAAGCGGTGGAATACAGGCCCATCATCAGCCCCGCATTCACCGGAAAGTGCCGCTTGATAATGCCCGGCAAAAGCACCATCACTACA
>NZLH01000155.1 GCA_002694155.1 Pusillimonas sp.
CGGCAGGCGCTTCTGCGATTGGTGATGGTGCGGCTCTGTGCTCATCCTCTCACCCCTCTCTTACCGGTAATCAACGCAATATTTTGTCAACTGCGGCGGATCTTAATGAGACCTCGCTTGAGCAGATGATGATTGATATTGCAGGTCTTACCGATGAGCGTGGCCTCAAAATTGCCGTGCGTGGCATGAAGCTAATCATTCCCAAAGAGCTTCAGTTCATTGCAGAGCGGGTTCTTAACTCAAACCTGCGAGCAGGAACAGCGGACAATGATTTGAACGCTATGAAGAGCATGGGAATGCTTCCAGATGGAGCGGTTGTGAACCACTTCTTGACTGACACAGATGCGTTTTTCATTAAGACTGACGCACCTAACGGATTCAAGATGTTCCAGCGAACTCCTCTGAAAACTGCCATGGAAGGTGACTTTGACACTGGTAACATGCGCTTCAAAGCTCGTGAAAGATATTCTTTCGGCGTATCAGACTGGCGTTCTGTCTTCGGCACACCCGGAGCGTAAAAGCGCTTTGTCTAATTAAGGGCGGCACTTGCCGCCCTTTCTTTTTTGGCGCATACTAAAATCTCCTGACAGCCTTATACTGAGGCTGACACAACCCAAGACAGGAGATTGACATGGGTCAAACTACTTTTTCAGGACCAGTAAGGTCTGAGCGCGGTTTTACTGCTGTAGGCTCTACAGCGGTTGTAAACATCACTGCGGAAACTACTCTTACTTATGCAGACCATGTAGGTCGGATTATCGAAATTAATGATGCGGATGGCGCAGTAACACTGCCTTCTGCCACTACAGAAACCATTGGTGCCAGCTATACCTTCTTCATCGGCACTACAGCAACTGATCTAGACATTAAGACTGACGGCACTGACAAGTTTGTCGGTAATCTTGTTCTTGCGGCGGCGGCAAGTTCACAAGCTCGTGGCTTTGCTCCATCGGCTTCTAACGACGTTATCTCTATGAATGGCACTACTACTGGTGGTATTGCAGGTTCTCATGTTGAAGTTATAGCTATCGCGGCAGACGAGTATCTTGTCACAGGCACCTTACTGGGATCAGGTACATTAGCTACTCCGTTTGCTGATTCTTAATTTTATAGGAGCTAAAAATGTCTGACTCTGATGTCAAATCAAAGCGAATCACTGCCACAGGTTCTTTGGCAGTGGGTCCCGCTAGGATTCGTCAGATACAGTTGAAAACAGCTTCTGGCACGCCCCGCCTTACCATTACGGATGGTAGTGGCGGGTCTACTGTTTTAGATCTGGATTTCAATGCATCAACGACGCATTCTGTAAATATTCCGGCAGAGGGAATTCGAGTAAGTGATGTTTTTGTCTCTGCCTTCACTAATGTTACAGCGGCAACAATATTTTTTAATTAATTTGTTATGGCTACAACTAAAGACGTAAAAAGATTACCTTCTGGCCGTCTTCAATACCGTGGGGAAACTTTTTCGGGTTATAACAAGCCCAAAAAAACTCCGGGTAAGGCCAAAAAAAGTGCTGTGCTTGCAAAAAAAGGCAGTCAAGTAAAACTTGTTCGCTTTGGCGACCCAAACATGTCTATTAAAAAAGACCAGCCCGGTAGACGTAAAAATTTTAGGGCACGCCACAACTGCGATACAGCAAAAGACAAATTTTCAGCTAGATACTGGAGTTGCAAAGCATGGTAGGAGGCAAATGTGGATCAAGAGTCAAAACTGGACCCAAAAAAGGAAAAGTCAAAGTCACCTACCTTCGTAAAGGCGGTGATGCTTCAAGTAAAAGCAAAGGCAGTAAGATTTGCCCAGAAGGTAAAGCATGGGCTAAACGTACTTTTGACACCTATCCGTCGGCTTATGCCAACTTGGCGGCATCAAAATACTGTAAAGATCCCAACTACGCCAAAAAAGCCAAAGGTGGTAAACGTAAAGGACGTTAAGCCTAAAGCTAAGGCTAAACCCCGCAAGAGAAAAGCTAAAAATGGGTGAATTAAAAAAGTGGGTAAAACAAAATTGGGTTCGCATCGACAGTCAAGGAAACATTGTCGGTAAGTGTGGCACATCTCCCGATAAAAAAAATCCAGACCGTTGTTTGCCCGAGTCAAAAGCAAGGTCTTTGACTAAAGCAGAGCGAGCGGCGACTGCAAGAAAGAAAAAGAAAGAAGGCAAGAAAGGTAAGACAGTGGTGAAAAACACACCAAAAGCCACTGTCAAAAACATGCGAAATGGCGGAGAGGTTCGTCAACAAATCGCGAAAGGTTGCGGTGCTGTGTTAGGTGGCCGTAGAAAAGTAACTAAATACTTGTGAGGTGTTTATGTCAGTTGTAAATCTGGGAAATGCATCCCCAAAAAAGAAAGCCGCTAAGAAAAAAGTGACAGCTAAGAAAAAAGCGCCAGCTATGAAAGCTAAAGGCATGAAAAATGGTGGAGCACCAAAAAACCCACCTAAGCCTAAAGGCATGAAAAATGGTGGTAATCCAATGAATCCACCGAAACCTAAGCCTAAAGGCATGAAGAATGGTGGTGTGGTTATGAGATCTAAAGGTGGCGCGGCTGGCGGAAAATACAACAAGCCTACAGGATAAAGCCTAATGCCTTATCTTCAATCTAACATTCCGCATTTTAAATGCTGGGTGCGTAAAGAGTTTACACATAATCATACCGCATATCATGGTGAGTTTCTCCATGCTATGGCTATAGCTGTTACAACAATGCCGTGTAGGTGTTTAAGTTTTCAGTTGATATTCACGGGTATTGAGGCGGATGGAGAAGAGGAAGATACTGTTCATGGAGGTGCTATGTGGGCACGCATGCCTATCACCGCTTTAGTTGCTGACATTCCTTTAGAAGAGTGGCCGCAACCTATGGCAGTGCATGACGCGCAACCATGGGATTGTTCTTCTCATTATCATTCTGTGTACGTTTTAGATCGTGCAACACCATGCCCTTGGATGGCTAAAATAGCAGGAGAAATGTATCCGGCTAAATATCTTTTTACCGTCGATTACACAGAAAGCGAGATTGCAGATGACCCCGCACAACACAAGCAAAGTCATGTGCTTCAACTTTTAGATGCAGGGGAGTGGACGGGCAACATTGTAGCCTTACCAAACAATAGAGTCCGTGTGACGCATCCGGCGTGGTTTGAAACGGGAACAGGGGCTCCAGATTTTAGACCATCTGCTCACATTCATTACTCTAAATCTGATTTAGATTATGTATTAGATGTAAACCGTATATTTGACAATTTGTACAATGATGAGGGTGCTGACGATGGCTGAGTTGACTGTTGCGGCAAAGAAAAAAATGATTGCTGAGTTGCGAAAAGCATCAAAGACTCATGCCAGTCAAGCGGACAGGTTGGAAAGAACCTTGCCGAAAACAAAACCTAAAAAGGTCAAGTAATCATGGCTGTCAGTGGTTCTAAAGATTTTGAGTTAGATGTAAATGATTACATCGAAGAGGCTTTTGAGCGTTGTGGTCTTATGGCGCAAACAGGCTATGACTTAAAAACAGCTAAACGCTCATTGAATCTCTTGTTAGCAGACTGGGCTAACAGAGGCTTGAACCAGTGGACTATTACACAAAGCACTATATCTTTGACGCAAGGCACGGGTAATTACTCTTTAGGTGCAGATACCATCGATATTTTGTCTGCTGTAGTTCGACGTAGTGACGTGGATTTTAGCATTGATCGCATCTCTCGAGACGATTACCTCAGTATTCCTAACAAAACGCAACAAGCCCGACCATCTCAATTTTTTGTGGACCGCCAAATTAATCCTACGTTAAAGCTGTGGCCCGTCCCAGAAAACAGCACGGATGTAGTTGTTGTTGACAAACTTGTTCGCATAGATGATGCCGACACTCAAACAAATACTTTAGACGTGCCCTTTAGGTTTTACCCGTGCTTGGCCGCAGGGTTGTCTTACTACTTAGCCATCAAGCGTGCACCGGATCGAGTTCAACTTTTGAAAGCGATTTATGAAGAAGAGTTTGAAAGAGCCGCGTCTGAAGATAGAGATCGTGCATCTTTCAATGTTCAGCCTAGTTTAGCTTATGCAAGGATCTTGTAATGGGTCGATTTGCGTCAGGTAAATTTGCTTACGGTATTTCGGATCGTTCAGGATTTCGCTATCGCTTGAACGAGATGAAGCGCGAGTGGACAGGCATGCTTGTTGGTCCCGATGAGTTTGAAACTAAGCAACCACAACTGGAGCCTCGTCGAAAAGTTTCAGATCCTCAAGCTCTTAAAGATGCAAGACCTGCTCGCACAGAGCCATTGCTTGTTAGTGTTGGCGTGCCCACAATAGGAGGCCCCGCTTTTAAACCTTTACTTGCTAATGGGCAAGTAGGAACAGTAACGGTAACGGTATCATGAGCTTTACCTACGCACAGCTTAAAACAGCCATACAGGACTATACGGAAAACAACGAAAGCACTTTCGTCACTAACCTTCCTATTTTTATTCGTCAAGCTGAAGAGCGGATACTAAAAAACGTTCAATTAAACCTTTTCCGTAAAAATGTGTCTGGGACGATGACCGCTTCTAACAAATATCTAGCAGTCCCTACTGATTTTTTGGCACCGTTTTCTCTGTCTTTTGTAGATAGCAACAGTGAGCATCAATTTTTGTTGTTCAAAGACGTTGATTTTGTTCAAACATTCAACCCCAACCCTGCCACTACCGGTGAGCCTAGATTTTACGCTGTCTTTGACATAGACAACTTTATCATTGGACCCACTCCTAACTCAGGATATTCCGTTGAGCTTCATTACTTCTATCGTCCAACAAGCTTGACAGCGGGTTCAGATTCAGGAACCACATGGCTTAGTGAAAATGCAGAGCTTAGTTTACTGTATGGTTCTTTGATCGAGGCTTACACTTTTATGAAAGGTGAACCAGACCTTACAGCTAACTATGAAAAACGCTTTGTTGAAGCCATCGCTGGGCTAAAACAATTTGGTGAAGCTAAAGAAACCACTGAAGAATATCGAGTTGGAAGAGTGATGAGGCCCAAGCAATGATTTCACTAAAAGCAGAAATGCCTAACACTTTTAAAGTTGATGTGGTCACGACAAGTCATCGTGGGTTTACTCCAGAAGAAGTAGCACAGCGTTGCTCTGATAAGATAATTCAAGTATCAGACAGCGCACCGCCGGTTATTCGTGACCAAGCACAGACCTTCAAAGTAGATGTTACAAAAATCATTGCGTTTTATATGCATGAGGCAGTAAAAAGTGACAGGACTACGATATATAATGCTTTGATTGATGCAGGGCATCCAAAACTTGCCGAAATGATTAGGAGACTTTGACATGGCTTTTTCTGGAAACTTCATGTGCACCAGTTTTAAGAAGGAGCTTCTTGAAGCCGTGCATAATTTTAAGAACTCGGGCGGCAGTACATACAAATTGGCATTGTATACTAACAGTGCTTCTTTTAACGCCAGCACCACGGCCTATACCACCTCAAACGAGGTTTCTGGCACAGGTTATTCAGCAGGTGGCGGGACGCTTACCAGAGTAGATCCAAGTAGCTCAGGAACCACAGCTTTTACCGACTTTGCTGACCTTACCTTTTCTAGTGCAACGATAACTGCACGAGGAGCGCTTATTTATAATGACAGCGCCTCTGGAGATCCTTCAGTGGTAGTTCTTGACTTTGGGGGTGATAAAACCTCTACAGCGGGTGATTTTACTGTTGTTTTCCCTACTGCTGATGCGAGTAACGCGATTATTCGGATTGCCTAACGATGGCTGATGTAACCGTTCCTTTTACCGGTTGGGGGCGAGGAACGTGGAATGAGCTTGCTTTTGGAGAAGGCTCTATAACGAATGACGGTGCCTCTGGTCAAGTAGGCGCTGTTAGCATTGATCCTGATACAAACGTAACCCCTACTGGGGTGTCCGCTACAACCGCAGTCGGTTCTGTCACTGTAACTGGCGTAGCAAATGTAACCCCTACGGGTATATCTGCCACAGGAGAGGTAGGAACTGCGGCTGTCACTGCTGATGCGAACATAACAGCTACAGGATTGGCAGGCACAGGGGGAGTAGGAACCGCTACTGCTCAGGCAGATGCTGACGTATCTGTCACGGGTCTTGAGGCTACGGCCTCCGTAGATTCTGTTTCTGTTACTGCAAATGCTGACGTATCTGTCACGGGTCTTGAAGCCACAGGCTCAGTAGATTCAGTCACTGTTACAGGCATAGCTAATGTATCTGTCACTGGCTTAGAAGTCACTGGCGAAGTAGGCTCTGCCACCACGCAGGCAAATGCCGATGTATCTGTTAGCGGGTTGGAGGCTACTGGTGCGGTAGATTCTGTTACGGTCACAGGGGTGGCGAGTGTTACGGCAACAGGTTCTGAAGCCACAAGTGCGGTAGGCTCAGTTACCACACAACTAGGTGCGAGTGTTTTCGTCACCGGGGTCTCTTCTACAGGGGGCGTAGGAAGCGTTTCTGTAGAAGCAAAAGCCAACATAGACGTTACGGGTCTAGAGGCGACTGGACAAGTCACACCTGTGCTGGTATGGGGTAGGATTGTCCCCTCTCAGGATCCAAGCTACACTAATGAAGTTCCGTCATCTAACCCCTCATGGACTGGGGTAAATGCTTCTCAAACGCCAAATTGGAGCAAGATAGATGGCACAACAACGTCGTGGGTTGAAACAACTCCTTCCCAGACGCCAAATTGGGATGATATAGCCGCATAGGAATTAAACGATGCCTTCTACGTATACGACAAATAATGGTATTGAATTAATCGCCACAGGCGAACAATCCGGTACTTGGGGTGCCACGACCAACACTAATTTAGAATTAGTGGATGCAAGTCTAGATGGTCAGGTGACGATTACTTTATCAAGTGCAGGCTCTTCTGGCTCGCCTAATACACTGCCTGTTACAAACGGTTCTTCCTCGAACGGCAGAAACAGAGTTGTTATATACAACGACGGCGGCGATCTAGGAGCAACCGCATACGTTCAGTTGACTCCAAACGATGCCGAAAAAATTATCTACATTCGAAATAGTCTTAGTGGGTCTAGGGACATTATTGTTTTTCAAGGCACCTATAGCACGTCTAACGACTATGTTGTTCCAAATGGAACGACGGCTGTTGTCTTTTTTGACGGCGCTGGAACAGGTGCTGTTGCGGCAAATATCTTCAACAATGCCGCTTTCGATGCCTTACAGCTAGGTACAAGCGATATTTCTGTTAACAAAATTCTTGATCAAGATGACATGTCTGGAAATGACGCGTCAGCATTGGCTACTCAACAGTCAATCAAGGCGTATGTCGATTCTCAGGTTGCTACAGCCGATACACTGTCTGAGGTTCTTGCTAACGGTAATACCACGGGTGGCACCAACATTGTATTCGGTGATAGTTCCGGTGCATCAGATGATCGTTTGGTATTTGGTGCAGGTTCTGACCTACAGATTTATCATGATGGTTCGGCTAGTTTTATTTCAGACCAAGGCACTGGCAATTTAAAAATATTAGCCACCGATTTGCAGATCAGAAATGCGGGAGACACTGGCACATTATTGACTGCTGTAGACGGCGGTGCCGTAACCCTCAAATTCAATAGCAACACAAAGCTCGCTACCACAAACACAGGCGTGGAAATAACAGGCAATGCTGTATTTGGCGATAATGGCAAAGCCATATTTGGCGCTGGCTCAGACTTGCAAATTTACCACTCTGGTAGTCACTCTATAATTGAAGACAGCGGCACAGGCAATTTATTTATCAAAGGAACAAACCTCAGCCTTCGTGATGCCGATGGTAATGACTACATTACTATGGTTGATGGAGGATCTGGCGGCACTGTTTCGCTATTGCATCTGGGGTCTACAAAGCTCGCCACCACTTCTACAGGCATCGACGTCACAGGTGTTATCACCACAGACGGTATGACCACCTCTGCTGACATTAACTTTGGTGATAACGATAAGGCTGTGTTTGGCGCTGGTTCAGATCTAGAAATTTACCATGATGGGTCTGATAGCTATATTCAAGATTCTGGCGCTGGCGATTTACGTTTAAAGAGTAACGGCTCTGGTGTAAAAATTGAAGATGCTGGTAACACGTTAGCTTTTTTTGACACTGCTAATAATAATGCAAAACTGTATCACAATAGTAATGAAAAATTAGAAACAGTTGGTACAGGCATCAAAATCACTGGTGGTATTAGTAATGCGTCTGGTGATTTTACGTTAGATGTCGTAGGAGACATTGTTTTTGATGCTGATGGCGGCGATTTTAGATTTAAAGACGCTGGTACTCAGCAGTTTATTCTTGATTTAGATGATTCCACAAACTCTGTGATTCTTCGCTCTAGCACAGCAGACGGAGACATGATTTTCCAAGGGAACGATGGTGGATCAAATATCACAGCCCTGACCCTTGATATGTCAGCGGC
>NZLH01000156.1 GCA_002694155.1 Pusillimonas sp.
CGCCTATGATGTTGCGGGTAAATACTCAAAAGATATCACCCAACGAATTCTTGGAAAAGCTTCAAGAGGCGGGTATTGTTGCGCGGCTTATTAAGGGTGCGGCGGTATTGCTTGAGACACCTCGGCCGGTTGAACAAGTGCCCGGTTTCGGCGCTGGGTTGTTTTCGGTTCAAGACGCGGCGGCACAGCAGGCTGCGGTGTTATTGGAAGCGCGGCCAGGCATGCGAGTACTGGATGCGTGTGCCGCTCCAGGGGGTAAAACCGCCCATATTCTTGAGTTGGCCGACGTGAACTTATGGGCGCTTGATGTCGATCAGAAGCGTCTGGCAAGGGTGGGTGAAAACCTTGTTCGATTATCGTTGATGTCTGATCAGGTTAAGCTGTGTTGTGCGGATGCGGCCAATATAGATAAATGGTGGGATGGCCAGCAATTTGATCGCGTGTTGGCTGATGTGCCGTGTACCGCATCGGGTGTCGTGCGGAGGCATCCCGATATCCGCTGGTTGCGTCGCGAAGCCGACATTGCCCGAACCGTTGCTTTACAAGCCGATATACTTAACGCATTATGGACAACCGTTAAGCCAGGCGGCAGGATGTTGTACGTCACCTGCTCGGTATTTCCCGAGGAAGGTATTCAGCAGGCCAGGCATTTTCAGGCAACGCATTCGAACGCCCAGTTATTACCATCGCCGGGGCAGATTTTACCGGCGCCATACAATGGCAGTCAGGGTCTGCACGATGGTTTTTTCTTCGCGCTGTTTGCCAAGCATGCGTAAGTTGTCAACAATACTGCCTTTATGATTGCATCAATTAAACGGCTCATACTTCTAATTTTCGTCACCAGTATGGTGTCGGTAGGTGTGTCGTTTGCACAATCAACGCAGTTTGTAAGTGTCGAGCCGGTTGTTCGCGATGGTCAGCTTTATATCGATGCAGATGCTGAAATTGAAGTGACGGCAGAGTTGCGTAATGCGGCGGAAAAAGGCGTGCCGCTGTATTTCACCGCCGACCTTGAAATTGTTTCTAGTCGTTGGTGGTGGTTCGACAAGGTTCTTGTTGATGAACAGCGCTCTTGGCGGCTTTCTTACAACGTTTTAACTCAGCAGTGGCGTGTTAGCGTGGGCGATTTAACCTTGCCTGAAGATGCGTTTGACGACGCGTTATCTTTTGTAAGGCACATTAGGGGCTGGTCGGTTGGCAGCACCGATGCGTTTGATCCCGGTAAAGAATATCAAGGGCGCATCCGGTTGCGCCTGGACACTTCCCGCTTGCCTCGACCTGTACGTGTTGATGCATTTAATAGCAGTGCCTGGTCGGTTATGACACCATGGAAAGACTTTCGTTTCTCAATCTCCCAGCCGGCTCAAAAGCCGTGAGATGGGTTGCGCGTGTTGCGCTGGTTGTCGCTGTAATCAGCGCATTGGCATTGCTTGGTCTGTTGGCATGGTCTACCGGTAATGCCACCCGTTATGCTCAGTACTACGACGTGTTGTTGGCGCTAAACAGCGTCTTTGCACTTAGCCTGGTGTTTTGGGTTTTAGTGTTGGCAGTCAGGCTCGTTAGGCAAATTCGGCGCAGGCAATTCGGCGCGCGGTTAACCGCGCGTTTCGCGTTGTCTTTTGCGTTAATTGGCGTATTGCCCGGCGCATTAATTTATGTTTTGTCAGTGCAGTTCATGTCGCGCTCGATTGAATCATGGTTTAACGTACGGGTCGATAGCGCACTGGAATCGGGCTTGAGTTTGGCGCGGGTTGTTCTTGATCAACAGTTGCAAGAGCTGGAAACGAAAGCCCAAGGCGTTGCGGGTCAGTTGCGGGAACTAAACGATGCCGACATGTCGTTATTGGTGTCGCGTTTGCGTGAAGAAGCGGGTGTGGCTGAAGCCATGATTTTTTCCGGAAGTGGCCGACTGGTCGCTTTTTCAACGTCTGACTATGGCAAGCTCATTCCCGATGGCCCATCGCCCCACGTTTTAAGCCAATTGCGTGTAGCACGTTCGTATGCTGCGGCCGAGTCCGAGGATATGAATGATGCTACCGTTCTAGAGAACGAACGTCATACAGGGTTGTTTTTGCGGGTGGTTGTGCCCATTAGCCGTATCGATCGTGGTTCCGCCGCACTGGGCGTGGCACCTGACGTTCGATGGTTGCAATTTGTGCAGCCGGTTTCCGAGCAGATTGCGCGCAATGCCGATCAGGTACAACAAGGTTTTCGCGACTACCAGGAACTGGCGTTATCGCGCTTGGGTTTGCGCAAGTTGTACGGTATTACGCTTACGCTGGCCCTTGTGCTGGCGGTGTTTGCGGCAATTGTCGTTGCGTTGGGTGTTTCGCGCCGTTTAGTGCGGCCGTTGTTGCGCCTGGCTGCGGGTACGCAGGCAGTAGGGGTTGGTGATTACCGGCCACTGCCCGAGCCACCCGAGCGTGATGAGGTGGGGCAATTGACACGTTCGTTTAATGCCATGACGCGCCAGTTAGACGAAGCGCGCCAAATGGTAGAACGCAACCGCCATCAACTTGAGCGCTCAAATGTTTATTTGGAGTCAATCTTAAGTCATTTGTCGTCCGGGGTGCTGGTGTTCGATGAAGGGTTCCGGGTGACGTTGTTCAATCAGGGCGCGCAGTCAATTTTGCGCGTTGATTTACGTTCGGTAAAAGGGCGCCCTTTAGAAACCGTTGATGGGGCATTCAAGTTGTCCCAACTCATTCGTGATGCCTTTGCGGCGCATGCTGCAGTAGAGTCTGAAAAGCCGTATTGGCAACAACAATTTGAGCTGGAACTTGAAGATACGCCGAATCATGAGTCACGTCACGACGTGGTTACATTGTTGGCGCGCGGCACGCATTTGTCGGTAGATGGGCGTGGCAATGGTTATTTGGTGGTGTTTGATGACATTACGGAAGTGATATCTGCCAATCGTACTGTTGCATGGGGCGAAGTGGCGCGGCGGTTGGCGCATGAGATCAAAAACCCGCTTACACCGATTCAGTTGTCAGCAGAGCGTTTGGCCATGAAATTGGCGCCACGCCTTGGTGAAACAGATGCGGCCATGCTAGAGCGATCTACAAATACCATTGTGAACCAAGTGGCTTCGCTTAAAAAAATGGTTGATGATTTTCGTGAGTATGCCCGAACACCACCGGCCCAAATGCAAATGCTTGACTTAAACGCGCTGGTCGCCGAGGTGTTAACGTTATACGGTTGGGACCCAAGCGTAGGCGCTTTGCGTGATGACCCGCGCCATGTCAGAATTGAAGCCGAACTAGAGGCAGGACTGCCGGCAATAGAGGGAGACTTAACGCAACTGCGTCAGGTCATTCATAATTTGTTGGCCAATGCGCGTGATGCGATAGCCCTGGTCGATGATCCAGAGGCTAAAATCCGTGTTCAAACGAAACTAACGCACTCGCGAGCAGATGGCTCGGAGTTAGGTTCCAGAGCGGTGCGCCTTACTGTTTCCGACTCTGGGCCCGGGTTCGAGCCGCAGGTATTGAACAGGGTTTTTGAGCCTTACGTTACGACAAAGTCGTCGGGTACAGGTTTGGGGTTGGCAATCGTTAAGAAGATTGTCGAGGAGCACGGCGGACGTATTGATATATCCAATCGTCGCGAAGGCGGGGCGCGGGTATCAATTTTGTTTGCGCGTTTGGCAGATGCGCCGGCGGCGCTGGACGAAGCGGCGCAACGATACGATAATGCCGAAAAAATATAGGTGAAGTTTTATGGCCAGAATACTGGTGGTTGATGACGAGGTAGGCATTCGCGAACTGTTGTCCGAGATTCTTTACGATGAAGGACATACGGTCGAGTTAGCCGAAAATGCGGCAGAGGCGCGCGCAGCGCGTGCGCGCAAGCGTCCCGATCTTGTTCTGCTGGATATCTGGATGCCCGACACAGACGGCGTCAGCTTGTTGCGGGAGTGGGGTTCGCAGGGTTTGCTAGACATGCCAGTCATTATGATGAGCGGTCACGCAACGGTCGATACAGCAGTCGAGGCAACGCGGATCGGTGCCGTTGATTTCCTTGAAAAACCCATTACGCTGCAGAAGCTGCTTAAAACGATTTCAGCCGCTTTGGCCAGGCCCGTTGTGGCGAAAGCGGCGTCGGTGGCGCCTGCTGCTTCTGCACTATCTACTGCGCAGCTTCAGCAGGGTGGTGCTATGCAAGCTGATGTGTCCGAC
>NZLH01000157.1 GCA_002694155.1 Pusillimonas sp.
GGTGGTGGCGGTATGCGTGTCGGCACTGCTCAAATAACTCCAGGAGGTTCTGCATTACAAATAACAGTCGGAGGCGGGGGAGGCTCTGGTGGAAATAGTGCTGGTGGACAGCAAAATGGTGGCACTGGTTCAAACTCTGCTGTAACTAATTTAGGTGGATCTACCTTCACTTCAAATGGTGGTGGATACGGAGCTGGCCCTGATGGTGTTGGTGGTCAAGGTGGAGCTGGTGGTGGCGGAAAAAAATATCAAGGAACTAACTCTGGTGGTGCTGGTAATACTCCTTCAACATCTCCTTCTCAAGGTGCAAATGGTGGTCAAGGTTATGGCTTCATTCAGTATCCTGGTGGTAACAATAGATGGGGTGGAGGCGGAGGCGGAGGCGGTGGAGCCTCTGGTCAAACTGGTGGTAGATTCTGGCCCCAAAGTCCTCACGGTGGTGCAGGAACACAATCAGACATAACTGGTTCAGCCACTTACTATGCTGGCGGTGGCGGTGGTGGTAGAATAAACTACCCATACTACAATCAACCTGCTGGTGGTCAAGGCGGTGGTGGTCAAGGCGGTGGAAGCATCCAAGAAGTTGGTGGAGGCGGAAACCAAGCTGGTGGATCATCTGGTTCAGGAAACACTGGTGGTGGTGGAGGAGGAGCTGGTTCTTCTTACGTCCCTTACAGTGGTGCTTATCTTTCTGCTGGTAGTGGAGGAAGTGGAGTTGTAGTATTAAAACTTCCAACTGCTAATTATACTGGTCAAACAAGTGGATCACCACAAGTTTCAACAAGTGGACAACAAACGATATTGAGATATACTGGCAGTGGTACATTAACTGTATAGGAGAAGAGATGGCACATTTTGCAAAGGTAAGAAATTCAGATGGTGTTGTTGTAGAGACTGTTGTCGTAGCTAACGAAGCTATAGTAGATGGTAGTGGTAACGAGCAAGAGAGTTTGGGAGTTGCTTTTTTAGAAAACATGTATGGCGAAGACAGTGATTATTCATGGAAACAAACATCATACAATGGTACTTTTAGAAAAAACTTTGCCTCTGTAGGAGATGTGTATGACACACTCAATAATTGGTTTAGAGGTGTGCAACCTTATGCTTCATGGACATTAAACTCAAGCACTGCACAATGGCAGGCTCTCATAACTAGACCTAATACTTGGAATGGTGGACAGACAGTTTCAAATGATGACCTAAGTGATGAAGATAAACCAGATGTATACTTTTGGGATGAGAGTGCATATCAAGCAGATAATACCAAGGGTTGGACTATTATAGACGACCCCGAATAAAACTTGACTTAGATTTTCTAAGTCTTATTATATCTCACATGTCTGACAATTTTTATTATATAGTCTATGATAATTTTCTAGACGGCAGAGAGTTTGGCATTTTTAAACATCATATTGAGATGGATATTGCCTATAATTTAACTCCAAAAATAAATTCTTTAGATGAAAACTCACAGTGGTATTTAGCACAAATGCTTTATATAGCAACCACATATTGTGATTGGAACGGAGGCTGGAATAACATGTTTCCTAAAGATCCTCTTTTACTTTTATTAAGTAAAATTCACATGCAAACGATAATAAGAGTAAAAGCAAATATGTATCCTAGATCTAGACTTAAAAAAGTAGAAGCTCATGCAAAACATCAAGACTACATTTATGATCATCAAGGAGCATTATTTTATACAGATGAGTGTGACGCACCCACAACACTTGCAGATGGCACACAGATAGAATCAAAGCCGAACAGATTATTATTGTTTAATCCAGCAACACCACATTCTAGTTCTTCTCCTACAGATAAGGATTATAGGTTTACAGTTAATATAAATTATTTTGGAATGGGCGTTAAAAAAGGTTATTTAAGAGAACATCTTGGCCCACCAACAATGGCACACAATCCACCAAAAGGTTGGATAGATGAATATAAAGATATGAGCGATACTTCATGACACGAATATATTCTGTAGGTTCTTTTTCAAGAATCTATTTAGACGAACATCAATATTTGTTTGTTATAAAATGTGACATGCCAAATAGTTTATCAGAGGATATGATTGAACTTGGAGAAAAGTACATGCTTTCACCAGATGATCCTCAAGTAGTCACTCCTAATGGTGAACCACAACACGATAATCTTCAAAGATTAGAGGGCAGAACTGGTTGGCATTTACAAAAGACACAAGAATATGTTGATATAATAAAACCTAGATTAGATCCAATATTAAGTGGAGGAGTTGTTTCAATTAATGCCTCTGAACATCCACATAAATATGTCTATGCTATGGTTGATTTATGGGTAGGTTTTTATAAAGAAGATAGTCATGTTTCGAAACACAATCATGATGATGCTTGGGACTCTTTAGCTTTTGCTTGGTATTTAGATACACCAGAAGATGGAACATACTTAGAGTTTGTTACGGGTAGAAACTATGGAAAGAGAATACATGTTCAAAAAAATCAACTGTTATTATTTAATGGTCGTTTAAACCATCAGTTTTATGGAAACGCCGCAAAAAGAATTGTTTGCTCTGGCAATCTTATTTTTGCAAACGAGAGATTTTACAAACCAAATGTAGAAGTGGAGAATAAAAATGTTAATATGGAACAAGCCAAAATCAGTTACTATTGATTGTTTCACCCCAGTTCAAGCTATAGCAGACAATGTACCTATTGCACATGCAAAAGAAGTAACTCCTAAATTTTTTAAAGAGTTAAACACTCCAAAAAAAGATCCTAATTTAGTGACAGCTGGGATTAAGTCAGATATTAAAGACTGCCAAGCTTTGATTGATATAAACAACAGAGGTATTGTAGTTCCTCTTTGGTGTAGTTTATTGTTTCAAGGCAACTTCGTTGAAGACGAAAAAGGATTTACAGACTATCATCACAAATGGTCAATAACTGATGCAAATTACAGTGGTATGCAACCTTTTAATCCTTTGGACTGGGGAGTAGATAGTCAAAAGGTACATAACATGAAACAAATATACTATCAGTTTAAAAGTCCTTGGAGAATAAAGTCTAATAAGTATGTGCAGTTTATACAAACAAATACTTTTTGGCATCACATGTCTCACGATTTCTTTGTAATGAACGGAGTGTTAGATTATTATCATCAAAATGCCGTAAGTTGTATATATGCTATTGGTAAAAAGAAAGACCAAGAAGTAGAACTGCCTGCTGGAACACCAGTAATGCAAATACTTCCACTAGAAAAAGTAAATCTTAAAATTAAAATACACTGTGTTACAGAACAAGAGTGGAATAAATTAGCACCTTACTTTATGTTTTGGAATAAAAATGCTTTACGTTTAAGAAAAATCAGAAAATGAAATTAAACTTAAAAGATTACTTGTATGTTGAAAATCACATACCAGAAAAAATTTGTAATGAAATTGTAGAGGATTTAAAAGAATCAAAATTTGTAGAACATACATGGGGTGGCACAAATATAAAAAAAGATGACGAACTATCTGTTTGTGTTGATTATACTGGATCAAACTCACTTGAAGATAGAGTGTGGCAAGTTATACAAAACTATATGAATTTTATTAAGACACCTTGGTATTCTGGTTGGCATGGTTTCACACCAGTTAGATTTAACAAGTATGCAAAAGATACAACTATGGCAGAACATTGTGATCACATACATTCTATCTTTGATGGCAGTATAAAAGGTATTCCAGTATTGAGTGTTGTAGGGTTGTTAAACGATAATTATGAAGGTGGCAATTTTGTTATGTTTGAAGACTATAAAGTTTCTTTAAAACAAGGAGATGTGTTAGTCTTCCCTTCTAACTTTTTATATCCACATAAAGTTACATCAGTTAAAAAAGGCACGAGGTATTCTTTTGTGAGTTGGGTTTGGTAATGGAACGAGAGTTTATAAGTATTGTTATGAATCAAGTAGTTCCACATAGTCTTTGTGACGAACTCATTAAGATGGGTCAAGATAAGTGGCAAGGTTCCGTAGTTGGTTTAGATAATGAAATACAATCTACAGTTAGAAAAAGTGACACTTTTTGGATTGGAGAAAAAAGAATACATGATATCTTTTGGTCTTTTATGCAAGAAGCAAATATAAGAGGTGGTTGGAACTTTGACATACGAAAAATACATGAGCTACAATTAACAAGATATACTGCACCATCAGACAAGTATGACTACCATATAGATTTACAAGACTCTAAAATAATTGGAGACAATGTTCGTAAATTATCTATGACTTGTTTATTGAATGATGATTTTGAAGGTGGTAAGTTTCAATTTAATAATGGTAAAGAAATGACGATAGAATTAAAAAAAGGTGATATTTTATTTTTTCCGTCTTTTTATTTACATAGAGTAAAAAAAGTTACCAAAGGTACACGATATTCTTTGGTTGGCTGGTATTGTGGGGAGTATTTTAAATGATAGTATCTTTGTTTCCAGACGCTATGTATATTAGCGATGATAAATATGTGTTAACTAAAAAACAATTTGACACAATTATGAAATTAGACATGAAACAAAACATAAGTAACAAAGTTTCTAAAGAAACTTATCTTTTAAATAAACCAACTTTTAGAAAATTAAAAAATTGGTTGGAAAAAGAAACAAATAGATTTGCAAAAGAAGTTCTAAAATGGAACAGTTTAGATTTTTATATAACTCAGTCTTGGGTAAACGTAGCAACTAAGGGTGAAAGTCATCATGGACATAGACATCCAAATAGTATGTTAAGTGGAGTTTATTATATATCTCCAGAAGAGTGTCATATAAGAATGATGAGAGACACTAAAATGTGGGGTAACTTTGTTTTTGATCATGATCCAAAACAAGAAAATGAATTTAATACTTTAAGTGCTAAAGTTCCTGTAGAACAAAATAGAGTTGTTATTTTTTTATCTGAACAAGTACATAGTGTAGATCCAATAGAAGATGATAGTATAAGAATATCACTAGCCTTTAATTGTTTTGCAAAAGGTAATTTAGGAGGAAGAGGACACTCAAGCGAGTTGATACTATAAATGTTTTTTATAGATGATGCTATAGATCCCTACTATATTTACGAATACTATAGTAGAATAAATAAGTATTTTCATGAACAAGTAAGTCAAGGTGCAAGTTACACGGACTTTTATCCTGCAAGAAACTTGACACTCGATGATGATGATAAAATTATAAAAATGGTTCAAGATGTATTGGAAAGCAAGTTAAGAGTTAGGTTAACTTGCTATCAAGCAGAACTTCAGACATGGCCCATTGGTGTAGACAGTCCGTTACATGTGCATGAAAAGTCTGGAGGGAGAGAAAAAGGTGACTACAACAGTTTACTTTATCTTAATGATAACTTTGAAGACGGTGAGTTTTATACGAGTCATGGTGTCACTATAAAACCAAAAAAGAACAGACTTACTTTTTTTGATGGAAAGAACATACCTCATGGGGTAAAACAAATTTATGGACATCACAGATACTCAGTAATTTTTTGGTGGATAAATACAAAACATGAATAAAAAATTTAAACTAATTGATAAAACTCTTTGTAACTTTTTGTGTCATCACATAAAAGCAATAGAACCTCTTGTGGGACAAA
>NZLH01000074.1 GCA_002694155.1 Pusillimonas sp.
ACGTTACGCACCTGCTACAAATACTTCTACTGTTACATTTTGGTCTGCACTATCAACTATTATACTTTCTAAGTCTTTCATAGTAGTTTCTATGCTTGCAGTAGAATCATTTACTGCTATAGCGTCATGTGGTGTACCCATTACAAAGCTATGCCCTGCAGGTAGTGATATAGTAGCACTTCTTTCAGGGTCGCTATCATTATTATTTGCGTCAATTTGTAAAGATATATTGACGTTGTTCGTGCTATCCAAATTAGTGACTCTAATATATTTAGTGTCTTGTATATCTACTGCACCGTCAGAACTTGCAATAGTGTCTTTTGTTAATACTACCGTGCCGTCTGAATTTGCAGGTATTGTTACTACTCTTTCAAAAACACTTTCAATGCCTGTAATCGTCAATTGATTTGTTGAACCTCTAGTTGATCCGTTTAGTATAAGGTCTTCTGTTATTGTTACTGTTAAATTTGCCATATTAATTAATTATTTTTTTGTACTTTTTGGGTGTTTCTTAGGTAGTAAATCGTAGTCAGTAGTATATTTAGGGTTTTGTGGTCTACCATTTTTTACTAAATATAAATATGCGTTTACGCGAGCAAATGCCCAACGAGAAGGTGATTTTATGCGTGGACTGTGTGACGTGTTAAACGCACCTAGACCTCGTTGAAATACTGCTTTTAGTTGTCCTACTGTTACGCCATACCCTAATTTCTTTTTATATCTTTTGTTAAAGTCATCTGACTTTTTTTGTAATGTTTTTAAGTCTTGTTTGCTTACTTTAGCACCTCTACTTGTACTTGCGTCACCTTTTGCAGTACCCTTACCTTTTGGTCTTGGGTTAGGTGTGTCTGACTTAGGTGCTTTAGGACTTTTTCTTACTCCACCTCGTTCACCTATTTCTGCTAATTGTTGTTCTACTTGTTTTATTTTACTTTCACTCCAACGTAGCATACTGTCACCACCCCACAAGTTATAGCTTATTGTACCACACTTTGTATAGTCACCTGTGTCGTATGCTTTTGCTCTTTTTAAATAACTAAAAACCCTTTTTACCGTGTTAAAACTTAAAGGTTTTTTTTGTGCTATTTGTTGTGCTCTTACTTTGCCTGTCTGCGTAGCACATTTATTATTTATTTTTTCGTTTTCTCTTATTGCTCTTGCTGCATTGTTACTTGCACTTTTTGGATAGTCTGTGTAAGTCTCAAACTTAACAACGATCGCACGCAGCTTTGTCATTACAGTTGCATATTTCATAGCTTATTTTTGGTGGTATTAATGTTATTGTAAGTTTTCCTATTCTAAATTTTATCATTTTCCTATTTGTGTTGTGGGTTGTGGTATATTACAACTTTCAAATGCTTGTTCAACTATTATCGGTAAATTAAATACCCACCCTGTTACTGAATTATCAAATCTTTCTGTAAATGGTTCTAGCGTAAAATTGTCATCAACAAAATATTGTGGTGTATCACCGTGTGTAGCTAAATAATGATTAAGACTTTGCCCATGTTTAAATGTGCTTATAATGTCTGTAGATATACTTAAACAGTCACTTAATACTTCTTGTTCATTACTTTCGTCAGGTTCTACTAAGTCCATAACAAATATTTGAAAGTTAAATGTAAACTGTGATTTGCTTGCAATAACGTTTACAGGGTTTATATGTAGTAAAGGGAATAAAGTGTTTTTTTCTAAATCCAATTCAAACACGTCACCTGTGCTTACTGTTTTGATTTGTAAATGATTAGTACCTAATTGTACTAAAGTATCTACTAAATTATTATACGTTTTGTTTTGTACCATAATTTGTTTTTTGTGTTTCGTTTAAGTCTGTTTCATAACTTAACCAAGTCAAACATTCATATAAACCTAATTTTGTTATTCTTTCTAAATTTACTATTTCACCGTTTGTTAATCTATACATCACGCCAAACCAACCCCATTTGTTTGCAAATCTTTCGTCAACTGTTGCTTCGCCTTCTCCAACTTTTTGCTCAAATACAACTGCAAAGTTGTCAATAGTTCTTTGCCTAAAGTCCAAAAAAAAACTAATGCACCTTCTACTTGTTCTGCTTTCATTTCTAAAAACTTCTTTGATCGTAACCTCATACTTGTATTGTCGTATGCTTCTATAGAATAAAATTCGCCTTCTGTTTCTGTGATAGGTCTATATAATACACTCATTATTTTGTGCATATTAGACTCTATACCCTGTTTTATAAAGTGTTCAATGTCTGCATATTCGCCTAAAGTAAGTTCTTCAAGGTTTGGAATAAAACCATATTTTTGTTTACCTACTTGTATAATGTTTTTGAATTGACTTGTTTTTTTACTTTGTAAGTTACTAATAGCTTTTATTATAATTGTAACGTCTATAAGTGACAAAGAGTCAATCAACTCTTTTGGCATATCAGACATTATGTGTATAATTTCTTTTGTGCTTTTAGTTTCTGTTAATTTTTCTGCTTTTACAAGTTTTACCCACTTGTCAAGTGTAACATCTGACCAACTTTTAATTTTGTATTTGTATTGTTTCTTGTTTTTATTGACCTTGATTTGCATAATATATAATAGAAAATTTGTTTATTTAGTTTAAAAATGTATATTTGTTGATCTTATTTGTAATAACTTTAAGGGTTGCGTGCATTTTATATTCTTTTTAGCAACCCTTTTCTTATTGTACAAAATATTTTCCTGCGTTAGGGTTGTCTAAATGATAAATAACGTTGTACCTTATACCGTCTATTGCGTGGTTATAGTTGTCTACGTATAATTTAGAACCTTTATCTGCGTATACATAGTTGTTAAGTTCTTTTACTATATTAACACTTTCAGGACTTACCACTAACTCAAAGTCTTGCATACGAGTTACACCACTTTCTATAGTACCTTTTTTTACAGGTCTTATATTTACGCCTTTGTGTCTTAGGTCTTCAATTAGTCTAGGTTCTGCACTATCTGCTACAATAAGTTTGTTACCTACTCTGTCAAGTATAATCTTTGCAAGTTCGTGTGTTTTTAGTCCGTTCTTATATATGTGTTCGTGAACATATAATTTGTTCTTTGCTTTGTCTATAGCTACTTCAGTTAAACTGTCAGGATCAACAGAAAAGCCAAAATCCATACCACAAGAAGTTTGTAAGTTATCAGGGTTAAATTTACCTATAGACCAATTTTCAAATACTACACCTTCTGCTTTGTCTAACCAACCACCAAGTATATTATGATTGTATTTTTTTATATTGTTTTTGCGTATAGCTTGTATACGATCTAAAAAACTTTGTGATAGGTTTAGTTTATTGTCTTTATAAGTTGTGTGTATATAACAAACGTTGTCTTTTATACCGTTGTAACTAGGTGGTACACCTCTTTCTTCAAAAAATCGTTTATATATCCAATGTTCTTTTGTAACAGGGTTTAATACTAATATAATTCTGTTTTGTACTTTCTTTTCTCGTATACTTAAATCTATAGTGTCAAATGTGCTTTCGTCAATTAGTTCTTCTGCTTCGTCAAGCACCCAACAAGATATACCTTGTAAACTCTTTAAACTTGCGGTTTGGTTACCTGCAGACGTTTTTATACCTCTAAATAGTATGTCACTACCATTTGCTAAGTTTACTACCTCTGACTTGTTTATGTCAAATATATTCTCAAATCCTAGTAAACTGATCTTTTCTAAAAATTCAGGTATTATAGATAAGTGTGCAGAAACCATTGTATAACGTGTAAACAATACCCTTATGTTTTTTGACATAGTCAGTAAAGTAAGAAATACTGTTACTGCAAAAGACTTACCTGAACCACGCCCACCTGTTATAATATAATACCTACAGTCTGACTCAAATAGTTTTTGATATTTATTGTTCAGTTCCAGAATCTACAAAGTTTATTAACGGTAAGTGTAAACTATCGTCATTTGTAGTTACGTCTACTCTTTGTTGTGGTTTACCGTAAAAGTATTCAAAGTATAATTTAACTGACCATTGTTCTTTTTTTTCTAAACTTTCTTTTAATGCTTTTAGTGCTAAGTCATTTAAAGGTGTTAGTTTTTCTATTAACTTTTGTTCTTCAGCTTTTGAAGGTCTACCGCCTTTGTTACCTTTTGTACCTTTATTGTTTTTTCTTCCGTCCATATAATTAGTTTAAATTAGTTAACTGATTCTTTTATATAATAGAAACTACTTAAATTCATTTGGTGGCATTAATATTACACCTAAGTCATTTTGTGCCCAAATACGTACTTCTTCACAAAATAAAGTAAAATCTTCTGTTGTTAAATTGCTTGTACGATCAGGTATGAACATATTTTTTAAATGTTCATGCATTTCGTATTTATGATACCCTGTGTGCTCGCATAAAGGTTTAACTATACATTTCCAATAGTATTTATTTTGTTGATGTGTTCTTGTCATATAGTTCTAAACGTTCTAATTCAAATCGTAGGTGTTCACGTGCTTTTTCTATACACTCTTTTGATGTTTCGTGTTTTCTGTTTGCTCTTAATAGATAACTTACTGCCGTACCTATGTTATAGTTGAGTTCGTAGTCTTCTATTATTTTTCGTGCTTCGTAGCCGTGTATTTTTCCTATATAATAATTAGGTATTTTTTTTGTCATTTTTTCTTTCTCTATACAACGCACCTGTTATTGTTTTGTGCTTAGGTTCTACTTTGTCTGTCCTTTCTGCAAGTTTCTCGTTTTCTTCTTTTGTTATTAATAATTCAATAATAGCTACACCAACTATTAATAAAAAAGCAATTCCTATAATAAGTAAAAAAAATATTAACATTGTTCTAATTTATTTAATAATTGATGTACTGTATAAATCCTGTCGTCACCTTTATAGTTTTCATATATACATTTAAACTCTTCTTCTTCGCCTTTTCGCCATGTCCACAAACTACGCACATTGTTTTTAATATGACTTCTTAAAACCCACTTAATTGTTTTGTATGTTTTCATACTAAAGAATATTTACTAAATGATACAGGTTCGTTATATCTGTTTTTAGAGCTAACAAATTCACTTCTTATGTTATACCCTTCGTCTTTAAGTTCGCATATTCTTGAAGTTAGTCGCATTATACCATACTCTTTCATAGCTTCTAATGCAGTTATACTGCCTTTATCGTTAAGGTGTCTTATTATTCTGTCTTTTTGTGTTAGTGTTTTCATTTTAATATTGATTTGATTTTGTAAACTATTATAGATATTACAGGCACATATATAAATAAATGAAATATATTAGGGTGTGCTTCACCACATATTCCAAATAAATGTCTTAAAAACTCCATTATAGTTTTTCGTAAAGTGATTTTATTCCTTTCCACATATTGTGTAAACACGAACCACAATTAGTTGTGGGTTTATATTTGGTTTTATATATAGTGTTATACAATTCAACAAATCTTTTTTTCGTTTCAACGTCAGGTGCTTGTCCGTCTTTGATCTTTTCCCATACACATAGTATTTCTTGTTTTAAGTGCATAGGTGAATTTTCATCATATTCTCGTTGTTCTGTTTTATAAGGAAACATCTTGTTTAGTTTCTCTTGTCTTTCGTCACACCCACAATCGTCTTTACCTACTGCTTTAGCTATTTTTTTTGCTAGCTTGTCTATTTTAGTAGCTGAAGTAATTTTTTTTATTGTGTCACCTAAACCTTTGCTTTTTTTAGTCATTGAATATATATTTTAATTCTTTTCTTACTTTGTCTATTGTAGTGTATAAACTGTTTCTACTTATACCTGTCTTTTCTGCTAGACTATCTAACGTGTTGTTTTCGTAGTAATATAATTTAAATATTTCACGATCATACCAATACATATTATCTAGTTCTGTGTCAATATGTTCTAACTTTATATAATTTTTAGGTGCTTCTATTGCAGGTATGTTTTCTAATTTTTCATTTAAATTGTTTGTTATATTACAATTATCGTCTAGTCTAGTATAATACTTTTTGAATTTATAAAAATATTGACTTCTAGGGCTATTAAAACTTCTTCTTAATGCTACTGCACCATATCGTAAAATACCTTGTTTACCGTCTTTTTCATATATATTTTTAAGTGTGTCTTTATTCATTTGTAAGAAGTATAACATAAGTTCTTGTACTACTTCGTTTATTTCGTTTTCGTCTATTGTAAATGTGTAAGACATTTTTATAAAGTGTTTTCTACATTCACCTACTATTTTATATATTTTATTCATTACGTGGTTTTATGTCACCTAATTTATTTACTACTTCTTGTAATATTTCTGATAGCAACATTTGATACGTTCTTATTTGTGTTAAGTTTCTTTTGTTTTCTATACCTGCAAAAAAACCATTTGTCATTGTCGTTACATTGATCGGTATAATTAAAAGAAAGTCTGACCAATTTCCTGTGTGTGCTGCTATTTTATATTCGTTGTGATATTCAATAATTTGTTCAAGAACATCTAAAAAATTATTAAATTTATTTTTACTTGAACATTGTTCAGCAAAACTACATACGGTATCTAAATACTTTTCAATTATTATTTCGTGTTCTTTATTTACGTATATAGGTTTCACGTTTGTAATTTAATTTTATTTTTTAATCTAAACCTTTTTCTTTTTTTAAGTTTTTAACAAGCGTTTTGTAATAAGTAATGTTTTCTTTGTATTCTACTCTAGTAATTTTAACTGTGCTTTTACTTAAAAATTCTAAGTCTTGTGCCGTGCCTAAACCGTATTCTTTATTTAATTTTATACCAAATAACCATTGTTCGCCCTGACTAAATATATTACACTTAGCACATTGGACTTGACAGTTTTGCTCATTAAATCGTGTAGGTAAAAATTTACGTGATTGAAAATGTCCACATTGTAGTTTTTTGTAGTGATCTACCTTACCACAAGTATAGCATTGTGCTAGTCCTGTGTCGGTTGCTTTACGCAGTCTTATATATAAAGAAAACCATTTATCTAATTCTTTTTTAAGTTTACTTATTGTTTTCACTATATTTTTTTTTGAAATACTTTTCAAGATATTTTATTATTTCGTCAAGTGTTATTATCTGACATCTAAAATCATTTAACTTTTCTTTAAACTCGTTACCAAATCTAGGTCTTACTTTCATTGTAACAAGTTCTGTTTATAGTAAGGAACTTTTTTAGGGTCTGCACCTAAAGTGTGTACTTCGTAATATGCTTCTTGAAGTCTTTTTTTGTGTGTTAAACACCACCTGTAGAAGGTTCTAATATTAAGAAAACTATCTTTTTCGTCTAATCTTACACCTAACCTAAATGCTATGTCTACGTCTTCTATTGTTAAACGTCTAAATCTTTTATCATTTTCTAAATCATAAGCAAATGTTTTTGATAATACTGCAAGTGTTTTGCCGTCTGTCTTATGTCCTAGTTCTATTGCAGTTCGTGAGATAATATCGTATAGTTTTTCTTTCATAAATATTGTTTACCCTTTTCGTATTCATTTAATTGTATGTCTATTTTAGAGGTGCTTTTATTGTAGTCTTTACTACGCTTTGCCCACGTCTTTAATCGTCTGTTAGTACACCACGTTTTTTGCATTTCGTAGCGTAACTTACCTGTCTTACTTGGTTCTGTCCAATAATCAAAAAATTCTTGTAACATATCAATATTATAATCGTAAGAAAAAACCTCGTCTTTAAATAT
>NZLH01000158.1 GCA_002694155.1 Pusillimonas sp.
CCGTACACCGGCTTTTCTTCTTTAACCACTTGGCCAGAAGAGCAATCGACCAAATCAACGCCAGCTGCCTTGAAGCGGCGCGCGATCTCGACGGCATCGTCGGCAGTAATGCCACCTTCTACCCAATCGTGAGCAGAGATACGCACGGACATTGGCAGGTTTTCCGGCCAAACCTTACGCACTGCTTCAAAAACCTCAAGCGGGTAGCGCAAGCGGTTGTCCAGCGAACCACCGTATTCATCGGTGCGTACGTTTGTAATGGGCGAGATAAAGCTTGAAAGTAGATAGCCGTGAGCGCAGTGCAGTTCCAGCCAGTCGAAACCAGCTTCAACTGCACGACGGGTCGCCGCTACAAACTGCTCCTTCACTTCATCCATTTGAGCGCGCGTCATTTCCTGCGGAACTTGCGACACACCTTCGATGTAAGGAATGGGAGAAGCCGAAACAATAGGCCAATTGCCGGAATCGAGCGGTAAATCGGTGCCTTCCCAACTTACCTTGGTCGACGCTTTACGGCCGGCGTGACCAATTTGCAGACCAATTTTGGCATCCGTGTTCTCATGGACGAAGTCAACAATACGTTTAAACGCCGCACCTTGCTCATCCGTCCATAACCCTGGGCATCCCGGAGTGATGCGTGCTTCCGGCGAAACGCAGGTCATTTCCACCATAACCATACCTGCGCCGCCCATGGCGCGAGAACCCAGGTGAACCAAATGGAAGTCACCCGGTACACCGTCAACGCAAGAATACATCGCCATCGGCGAGACAACAATGCGATTCTTCAAGGTCACGCTGCGCGCCGTAAACGGTGTATGCATAGGAGGAGCCGGGCGCTCGCCCTGCTCCTTCACACCTGAATGTGCTGCCAGCCAGCGCTCAAAACCTTCAAGCCACTTCGGATCGCGCAAACGCAAATTCTCATGCGAAATACGCTGCGAACGCGTGAGCATGGAGTAAACAAACTGCTCGGGCTCGAAGTTTGCGTAGCGCGCCACGTTCTCGAACCACTCCGTAGAATTGCGCGCTGCGTTCTGAATCTTCAGAACCTCAACGCTACGCACTTCCTGGTAGTGCTGCAAGCCCTCTTCAACGTTGTAGTTCTTGGCCATCAGGCATCGGTTCAATTCAATCGCGTCTTCCAGAGCCAGCTTGGTACCCGAACCAATTGAGAAGTGCGCCGTATGGGCCGCATCGCCCATAAGCACGACCGGCACTTTACGACCGCTGGGTAATGGCTGGTAATGCACCCAGGTGTCGCAAATAACGCGGGGGAATTGAATCCAAATGGCCGAGCCGCGCAAGTGCGAAGCGTTGCTGACAAGCTTGTTGCCGTCAAGCCAGGGTTCGAAGAGTTTTTCGCAGAAGGCAATCCCTTCCTCCTGGCTCATTTTGTCGATACCGTGCGCTTTCCAGGTTTCGTCCAGCGTTTCCACAATAAAGGTCGACATGCCCGGCTCGAAGCGATAAGCGTGCGCCTGGAACCAACCATGTTCGGTTTCTACAAACGCAAACGTGAAAGCGTCGAAAGTCTTTTCGGTACCCAGCCATACGAAGCGGCACTTGCGCACATCGATATCGGGCTTGAATGTATCTTCGTAGCGCGTGCGGATTTTACTGTTCAAGCCATCGGACGCAATGACCAGATCGGCGTTGTATTTTTCTGCAATTTGCTGGTCGTCGGACACATCGGTTTCAAACACCAGCTTCACGCCTACTTCTTCGCAGCGCTCTTGAAGAATATTCAACAACTTTTTGCGGCCGATACCAATAAAACCATGGCCGCTACTGCGAATACTTTTGCCTTTGTAATGCGTTTCAATATCGTCCCAATGGTTGAATGCCAGGGCAATTTTCTCGGCTGAAACAGGGTCGGCTTCGCGCAGGTTCTCTAGCGTTGCGTCTGAGAACACAACCCCCCAGCCAAACGTGTCATACGGTCGATTTCGCTCTATGACGGTAATTTCGTGGCTTGGGTCGCTTAACTTCATAAGCAAACCAAAATACAAGCCGGCGGGGCCTCCACCAATACAAACGATATTCATGAGCGTTCTCCGAAAAGGCTGAATATTTACTTTAGGCTTAAACTATATACACAAAAAAAATCTGATGCAAGAATTTTTTAAATGCGTCAACTACTTAAACGGGGCAAAGAAAATGCCCCAAAATGAAACTTTAAGATTAAACTATGTGCTTGTTGCTAACCCATACGTTCACTCAATACAGTTAAATTAACGGCCTGGAAACTGCGTTAACGACATGACCATCCTAACTCACTCATCCGACGACGCCACCACGCCCGACCTGGAAAGTCGTGCGGGCCCGAATGATCACGACAACCTTCGTCTCTGGCTTCGTTTGCTAACCTGCTGCAATCTTATTGAAGGCGACGTGCGAAGCCGCTTGCGCACGGAATTCGAAACAACCTTACCGCGTTTCGACCTGATGGCACAGCTATTGCGTGTTCCAGAGGGCATGAAAATGAGCGAATTATCGCGGCACATGATGGTTACGAACGGCAATATTACCGGAATCACTGACCAGCTTGAAAAAGAAGGCTTAGTTGAACGCGTTAAAGTGGCATCCGACCGTAGAAGCTCTATTATTCGGCTTACCCCGAAAGGCAAGCGCAGCTTCAAACGTATGGCAGACGCACATGAAAAGTGGATTCGAGACCTATTTGGCGGACTTTCAGAACACAGTCGAAAAGCACTTTTTGATGCGCTTGGCGAATTAAAACTTTTAGCTCAAACACGCTTGCAAGCCAACGAAAAATAACTTGCGTTACAGCTACAGAGTCATGCGCAAGCTGCGATAGAATGGCGCTTTACCTCTACCGGCTTACTTTTCGCGAGACCTTTCATGGCTGTCAACTTGCACATTCCAGCACCAGAATCCATTCATCCCGTTGCAGGGGTTGAAATTGGTATTACTGAAGCCGGCATTCGCAAACAAGGCCGCAAAGACCTTACTGTTTTTAAACTTGCACCAGGCACAGCAGTTGCTGGCGTCTTCACACAAAACCGCTTTCGTGCTGCGCCCGTTCAAGTATGCGAACAACATCTGGCACAAAACAACGAAATCCGTGCTTTAGTGGTAAACACAGGCAACGCCAACGCGGGAACCGGGCCAACCGGCTTGCAAGCCACCCACGACACGTGCCAAGCGCTGGCCAAACTTTTGAGTATCGCACCCGAACAGGTACTCCCCTTCTCTACCGGCGTGATCCTGGAGCCTTTACCCGTCGACCGCCTGGTTAAGGCCCTGCCGGCCGCTATACAAAACTTCACAGACAATAATTGGCTTAACGCGGCCCACAGCATCATGACAACCGACACACAGCCAAAAATTGTGTCGAAGAAAGTAGAACTTGGCGGGCAGCCCATTACGCTTACAGGTATCAGTAAAGGCGCCGGCATGATTCGCCCGAACATGGCAACCATGCTGGGCTACCTGGCCACCGACGCCGGTATTCCGCCCGGCCTGCTTGCCGACATCACGCGGGAAATTGCGAACCATTCCTTTAACCGCATTACCGTCGATGGTGACACCTCCACTAATGACTCATTCATCATCATGGCAACGGGTCAAAGTGGGCTTCATATCGACTCAACCCACCACCCCTTGTATAGCGAACTTTATCGGGCATTGGCCGATGCCGCCCTCGAGCTGGCGCAGAAAATTGTTCGCGATGCTGAAGGGGCAACAAAGTTCATTACCATTCAGGTAGAAGAAGCCGGAAACCAGGAAGAAGCCTTGAAAGTAGCGTATGCGGTGGCCCACTCGCCTTTGGTAAAAACGGCGTTTTATGCCAGCGACCCAAACTTGGGACGCATTCTTGCCGCCATTGGTTACGCCGGCATTGCCGACCTGGACGTGGGTAAGGTCAATTTGTGGTTAGGCGATGTTCTGGTCGCCAGCCAGGGCGGGCGTCACCCCGATTACCTGGAAGACGCAGGCCAACGCGTTATGAAAGAACCTGAAATTCTTGTACGCATTGCACTCGGGCGTGGCAATGCTACTGAAACCGTTTACACCAGCGACTTCTCGCACGAGTACGTAAGCATTAATGCCGACTACCGGTCTTGATTAAGTGGTTGACTTATAGGGTATTTCCAGTATATTATCTTGTGCTTGGCATTTTGCCAGTAATGTAATTTAAGAGGGTTACCCACATGTACGCGGTCATAAAAACCGGTGGCAAACAGTATCGTGTTGCAGCCGGCCAAAAACTTAAGGTAGAACAGATACCGGCAGACATTGGGCAGGAAATTACGCTAGACCAGGTTTTGTCGGTTGGCGAAGGTGAACAATTGAAAATTGGTACACCTTTGGTCGACGGCGCCGTGGTTAAGGCAACAGTTCTTGCGCAAGGCCGGCACGACAAGGTCAAGATCTTCAAAATGCGGCGTCGCAAGCACTATCAGAAGCGTCAAGGCCATCGTCAAAATTACACCGAGATTCGCATTGACGCCGTTACGGCTTAATGCTTGAAACAGGTTAACAGGAGCTAAACATGGCACAAAAGAAAGGCGGCGGCTCAACGCGGAACGGTCGCGATTCAGAATCGAAACGACTTGGTGTGAAAGTATATGGTGGCCAGGCCATCAATGCCGGTTCCATCATCATTCGTCAACGCGGCACTAAATTCCACCCCGGCACCAATGTCGGTATGGGCAAAGACCACACGCTTTACTCACTGGTCGACGGCAAAGTTAAATTTGCTATTAAAGGCGCGTTGAACAAGCGCACCGTCTCGGTTGTAACTGCAGACTAATCTGCATTGAACCGAACGCAAAGCCCTACCAGATGGTAGGGCTTTTTGTTTTAGAATAACTTTTAAACCTCTTAGGCCTGTACTTATGAAATTCGTAGACGAAGCCACCATTGAAGTCATTGCCGGCAAGGGCGGCAATGGGTCGGCGAGCTTTCGCCGCGAAAAATTCATTCCAAAGGGCGGGCCAGACGGCGGCGACGGTGGCAAGGGTGGCAGCATTCTTGCTATTGCAGACCGCAACATCAATACGCTGGTAGATTACCGCTACGCGCGCCTGCATCGCGCCAAAAATGGCGAGAACGGCCGCGGATCAGACCAATACGGCGCCGGTGCGGCCGACATTACACTGCGTGTTCCCGTTGGTACAGTCATTTACGATGCCGACACCGATGAACAGCTATTCG
>NZLH01000159.1 GCA_002694155.1 Pusillimonas sp.
AAGCAACACCGTGATGGCAAGAACCAGGGTAATTGTGGCAATTACATTGGCCGCACCATCGGGGTATACCGTTTTGGGTAACAATAAAGCAGCACCCAGCACAAAATACAAAATACGTCGTACTGCAAAAAGTGGCTGGCCCAGATAACCCACTACACAAGCAGTAATAAGCCATACCCCCGCGGTAGCTCGTGTCACTGCAAAAATAATGTCAAGCATCGATCCATTTAATATCAGGGCCGGATTAGCAACAAAAATAAACGGCAGAATGTAAGCCGACCAAGCCAGTTTGCTAGCCTCTAGCGCGGTTTTCATGGGCGGTGTTCCCGCTAACCCTGCAGCCGCAAAAGACGCAATTGCAACCGGCGGTGTAATCATCGACATCATGCCGAAATAAAGCACAAACAAATGTGCAGCTAACGGTTCGATTCCTAACGCTACAAGCGGTGCCGCCACCAGCGTCGATAACAATGCATACACACCCACTGTGGGCATACCCATCCCCAACACAATGCATATCAACGCAGCTAGCACCAATAAGCCAACCAGATTATCGGCCCCGATATCCACTATCGCTTCTGTTACTTTGAACAAGATACCGGATGTGTTCAGCGCACCAATCACAATACCTGCGCCCGCCGCAATCAGAATAATGCCAACCGAGGCCACTGCGGTGTTACGTACCGCTGTGGAAAGCTGTTCAAACGTGGGTCTTTTCCCCCTTACGCCAAACACACATAAAGCCAGCACAAGGCTGCCCGTTGCAATTAAAGCCGCATACTCCGGGCGCCAGGCCAAACTGAACAACCCGAAGATAAGCACCACGAAAGGCAAAATGAACAACCATCCATAACGCAGCTCAGCACTTGCACTAGGACGTTCATATTTCGATAAACCTTTAATGCCATCGCGCGCAGCAATTAAATCTACCTGTAAATACAAAGCCAGGTAATACAACAGCGACGGTATCAATGCAGCAATAACCACCACCGCGTATTCCACTTTCAAAGTGGCAGCCATTAGAAACGCAGCCGCCCCCATTACTGGCGGTACCAATTGCCCACCAGTAGAAGCAACGGCCTCAAGCCCCGCCGCGGTTTCCGCCTTGTAACCCGCCTTACGAGACATTGGGATGGTAATCATGCCGGTGGAAATGACATTTGCAACGGCGGACCCGGAAATGGCACCGAACAGGCCAGATGCAGTCACAGCAATTTTTGCAGAGCCACCACGAGACCCGCCGAACAACGCAGCGGAAATATTTGAGAAGAACTGCCCGCCTCCGGTTGCTTGCAGCATTGCCCCCATAAAAACAAACGTAATAACAACGCCACCCACAATTACCAACGGCGCACCCAGAATATTGCCCTCGAGGTACGCCATTTTGTATAGAAAGGAATCAAGCCGAAAAGGACGCCCTGACACCGCATCGGGTAAATTTACGGCGAAATAAGCCAATAGAATTGAAGCAAGAATAATTAATGCAAGAGACAGCCCCGCTGACCTTCTGACACCTTCAATTAACACCACAATGACTACTATGGCAAGAAACTGCCCCATTTCAGTGAAGTCGTATAAATTTGCCTGGTCAATCAAAGTTTCGAAATCGAATGCAATAAAGAGCGAAGCAAGAATGCCCGCCGCCCCAAGAGGGATATCGAACAACAATGAAAGCTTCGGTTTTCCTGGCAACAAAGGGCTGGTAAGAAACACCACAGCAACCGCCAGGGCAATCAGCACATAAAGATATTGCCCTTTATACAGATTCAACCCAACCATACGTTGAACATTCAGTGCCCATAAAACAGCGAGCACAACCAAAGTCAACCCAAGCGCGCTGACAATTCTAGTCTTCATTGAAATGACTCCGACGCAACTACCGGCTCTGCGAATTTCGCAAAAAGCCGGTAGTCGTTGGGGTTGCCTGGATTAATTCCAGATACCTTGCTCTTGGTAGTACTTAATTGCGCCAGGATGATAAGGAATAGGCAACGCACTTTGACCCATTAACTTGGGATCGAGCGCTTTGAAATCTCCTGCCGAAGCGGCCAGCTTTTCACGATTCTCGGCTATCGCTTTAACCACCTCATAAACAGTGTCATCATCCGTGCGACTATCAGTTAGCACTACGAAAGGTACCCGAATAATATTGGTAGGCTCGGCAATGCCAGGGAAACTGCCTGCCGGAACATTTTCAATGCTAGCCCCGGGGGTGTATTTATTAAGCGCAGCTTGGGCGGCTTCGTCGTTTGGCAGCGAAAGCACCTTAATGCCAACCACGGCGTCGGCTTGTTGTATTACCCCGGCGCTGACACTGAATGTGGTTGCATCAAGCCCGCCGTCAACCAGTTCATTCACGGCCTGCACCCCGTTTTGTACCGGCACGGGCGTGACATCGTCGTAACTTAACCCGGCTGCAGCCAAAGACGCCGTCATGAACGCAGCAACGTTTGCCTGCGATTTAAACGCAGATGCGACACGTTTGCCACGCAACTGTTCGAAGGTGTCAATTTTGGCGTCTTTGCGCACATACACGCCCATTTCAAGAGGATACACAACCGCAGCAATACGAATTGAATCGTACTTGCGCCCCTTAAACGGGCCCCGACCCTCTTGCGCCGTGACTGCAGCAACAATATTGGCGAACGCGAAGTCGAACTCGCCGGCACTCATGGCCGGAATAATGGCAGTGGGCCCGCCCTGGGGTACAACGGTGAACGATTTATCGAGGGCATCACCCACCACATCAGCAATAGCTGCCCCTGACGCATACGCCACCGACCCCTGCGGATTAGTGCCAATACTTAATGTTTGTGCTTGAGGTGCAGAGGCCAATGCAAAAAGGGCCAGTACAGCGCCGACCATGCCTCTTGTCAAAAGAAACTTACCCATTTTGTCTCCTGTCATTTTCATTGTTGAACTGAATGAACAACCCATTACAGCTTATTTAATGGTAAGTTTATGCGAGAAATATGACAATAAAAGTGATATTTTTGCCATTTACATGAATTTTAGATTATGAAAGCGACAGCGCACGTCGTAAACACATTTCTCGTACAAGACGCAACATTTCCTCGCTAACATGGCTTAAACCTGGCTCGGAACGCGTTGTAATACCCACTGCGCCTTCTGTACCCGCTAGATCAACAGGCAGCTCTTTCAACACACCCGCATCCAAATCCGCCTGCAACACTCCCCGGGGGAAAATCCACAACGCATCAGAAACAGTTGTATATGCGCGTGCAAATTCCGCCGACAAGGTTTCAATTACGTTCGGAAGTTCCGCAATACCCCGACTAAGGAAAAATCGATCGATTTCGGGACGAATAACCGTACCCGGCGGTGGCATAACCAATGAATAAGCGACAATATCTTCAAGCTTGAAATGGTTACCGGCTTGAAGCAACGGGTGACCCGGCCGCGCTGCTAGCACCATGGTTTCATAATACAAACGCTCAAAATGCAGGCCTCGCATCTCTTCAATTTCAGCGAATCGACCTACAACAAAATCTATTTCGCCCAAGCGCAACTGCATTAATAATTGCCGGTTCGTAAGCGTTAGAATTCTGACTTGAATATCGGGGTAGCGTGTTTTAAACCGGGCGACGGCTTTAGGCAGGATGGTAACAGCGACATTGGGCAACGCCCCTAGCAGTACGGCGCGCCTGGCATGCTGGTCGCTTTGCGCCAGCATTTCAATGCCTTGGCGCAACGCAGTCAGGCTAGCGCTTGCATAACGATAGAAAATTTCACCCGATGGCGTCAGTGTGACACCTGCCCGATTGCGCTCTAATAAGCGGTCGCCTACGTCTTGCTCAAGCTGGCGCAGGCTTTTCGATGCAGCTGACTGCGTGATGGCTAGCTCGTCGGCAGCCTTTGCCAAACTGCCCTTACGAACAATCTCAACAAATAAAATCAGGTGGCGCTGATTAATTCTTTGATGCATAGCATCGAACTCGCAGCGTCATTTCCGCACCTGCGCAATAATTTCGTCTAACCATGACAGCATCAAATCAACTTCTTCAGCCGAAATGTTCAGTGCCGGCATGAAGCGCAGTAATTCAGGTCGAGGGGCGTTTAACAATAAGCCTTCTGGCGCACGATCGCGGGCCGCAGCCACAATTGCGGCACCATCGCCCTTACCCAAGCGCAGCGCGCGCAATAAACCCATCCCACGCTCGCCCTGCATACCCCATTTTTCCGACAAGGTGAGAAGACCTGCAGACAGTTGTTCGGCTCTCGCGTTCGCAGCCTCAAGAAAACCCGGCGCAGATACCGTATCAAATACCGCAATGCCTGCGGCGGCCATAAGCGGGTTTCCGTTATACGTCCCCCCCTGGTCGCCGTGCTCGAA
>NZLH01000160.1 GCA_002694155.1 Pusillimonas sp.
CAGGATTCATCGCTATTGATAAAGCCTTGTGATAATCTGATGCATTTTTCAAATAACCTTTCTCATCTAAAAACTTGTTCATAAAGTTCATAGGTGTTGATTGGTTTTTTTTAATTACCTCAGCATCCCCTGGAGAATAAGTGATTTTTTTATCGTCAAGCACGAAATCAAAACCTTTGAAATCATTGTCAAATATCTCGTTGGTTTTTTTTGCAAACCAACTACTTTTCGACTCATTCTCTTTTTGTTGAGTTTTCACAGACTCTAAATATTGCCTATACTCTATTAACTCTTCATTTGCAGTAGGACTATCAACTGAACTTGACTCAAGTGGTTGTTTGTATTTTTCCTTTTGCTCATTAAAGTATTTTTTTGCTTTGGCAATAGTTCGTTTCTTTGATAGTTTTATTTTTCTAATAGCTGCTTCATCATCAATTTCAGAATCATAAGTATAATCCTCCATAAGAGCATTTATATCTTCATCATCCAAACCTTCACCTTCAGTAGCTTTTAGATAATTTCTAAGCAAAGAATTATCAGGCATGTCATCAAAATTTTGTTGTAAATGAACATAATCTTGAATACCTCTGCCTGTTTCCTGTTTGTATTTCAAGTAAGCGGCAACATCTTCAGGAAGAGGGTCTGCCTCTTTTCTTTCAGCTGTTAATTCATCAAGTGAATTTATTCGCTTACCATACCTTTTTTCAATATATGAAAGAACATTATTTTCATCTAACTCCTTTTCAGTTTCTTCTGGTGGAGTTTCATGTTTTATTTCATTTTCAGTTGATTCCTCAACTGTATCTTGTTTTTCCTCCTCAAAATTTATTTCTTTTTGTGGAGATTCTGTTTCTTGCTTTGGGGTTTCTTCTACATTTTCTTTAGAAGATTCCTTTTGCTCATGTTTGTCTAACAATTCCTGTTCGACTTGTTGTGTTGATTTTTCACCAGGGGATTCAACAGCCCTTACTTTTAATTCCATTAGATTAAATTTTTACAAAGTTAAATAAAAAAACAATGCTCTTTTTTTGCATTATCTCGGTTCAAATTCCGCTAAATCAAATCCATCTAAAGTATCTTCATTGGATTCAAAATTTTGAGGTGGTAAATTATTTTTACGTTGATTTATAAGTTGTGATTGTTGAGTGTTTTGTTGACTAATACGTTTTTTCTTTGCTTCTTCTCTAGAACCTTCCCTAAAAGCCAATGCTTGTTCACTCATGTTTCTTAATTGTAGGTTGTAATTAAACTCTTGCTCCATTAGCTGAGCTTTTAGTTCAGCTTCGGCTTTTTGTTTTTCTATTTCAAAAGCTATTTCTGCTTGTTTCACTTGTATTTTGCCTTGTGTTTCAGCTTGCATTTTTTGCATAGCAACTTGAGCAGCCATTTCTTGTGATTGAATTTGGTTTTGGCTAATCATTGCTTGTTTTTGTAATTCTTGCTGCTGGTCTTGCTCTTGTTTAGATTTACGTTTTACTTTTAATAATTGATTTGCAAGTTTTATATTTTTAATTTCACGTATATCTATAGCATCTTCTAAATTTATATCTTGCTTTGATAATGCCATTTGAATATTTTGCTCCAACATAGCTTTTTGCTCTTCATCTGGAGCTAACTCTATAAACACACCAAAATCATATATGTAAAGTTCAGATATTTCACCTAATATACTAACATTGAATTTTCCAATTTTATTAATAAAATCTTCTTTGAAATCAGAATATTCTAAGATGTCCGCAACTCTATATGTTATTGCTTCTGAAAGTCCTCTGTATATATACAAACTTCCATCTAGAATATGTCTTGTTGCTGTATTAGAATTTAAAGCTGCTAATTTTTGAACACCAACCAAAGACTCAGGAGCTGGTGTGCTTCCATCACGTGCTTCATTTAAACCTGTAACTGCACGTATCATATCTAAATAATGGTTGTAATTAGCAATAAGCATTTGTGTTTTTGATGCCCCTGAATTAGAAGTTAACTGTTGAATAGGAACTCTACCTTGATTATAATCACCTTCTTGAGTATAACTTCTACCAACTACACTACCAGTTTGAAAATATAATCTTAGCGCATCTTCTGGATTATATGCCGAACCTGTTCCTAAATCTACCTCATTAAGTCCATCAGCATCAATATAAACCCCATCAGGAACGGTTCGGGCTATAACTTGTTGAAGTTTTAAATGTGTTATTTGTATTAAATCAGCAAAAGGTATCATTCTTCTAACTAAAGATTCTATAACTCCTTTATACATTCTTGGTGCTACTGCTATGTAATTAGGTAATGCATGTTGAGAAGATGATTGAGGTCTTACCATATTTTTAGCAAGCTCCCATTTTAATATGATATTTGTACCCATAACCATAATACCTTCATACCAAACATCAATTGTTTTTTCTACCTTTTCAAACTTACCTTCTTCCATCATTTCTTCTGGAGGATTGAAACTATCATCTTTTTCAATAACCCTTGAACCACCACCTTCTAGCTTTCTTTTTTTATAAACCATTTTTTTAGTGGTTTTATAATTAAAGTACATTAAGGTGCAAGTGTCTCTGTAAAATATATCATTTTCGTAAAATTGGGCAACATTATAATAGTCGTACCAACTTTGGCTATATTTAGTTATTTCCTCTAAATCTGCATTGGTAAGTTTTGGGTCTATTTTTAAAAGTTCTACAACAGGTAAAGTTTTTATTTCACCCCAATAAAAACAATCTTTAAAATGCGGGTCTTCGGTATAACTATAAACCACATTTGCTGGGTCAACATAAGATATTTTAACACCAGCGCCAGGCAAAAACTCGTGCTTAGCAACCGACATACCTAGAACTGTACTGTCATAGTCTATTTGTTTTCTGATATCATCGTAATGATTTTCTTCAAAAACCGTATTGATTGCTTGTTCTTCTGCAATTTCAATAGCTGGTTTGTAGTTTAAATTCATGTACAAATTTAATTCTTCGTCATTTTCTGGTAAATTATCAGGATTCATAGTAAAAGGATTAAAACCTGTTGTGTCTTGTACTATCGACAAAACATCTTTAGCAGCCATTTGGCCTTCTACCATGTCTTGATATTTGCTTCTTTTTGATTGAGACAATGCATCTTGAGCAAAAGCTTTTACTTTAAACTCTCTATCTTGCATTCCGTTTACAACGATATCTACAAATTTTGGTAATATAGGAACTGGTGTCCAATCTAAATTTAAATAAGATAAATCACCATCTACAGCTAACTCATTTTTATATTTAGCAATAGACTGTTCTCCACGGGCATATAATCTCAAACGGTGAAAATCTCTCCATTGATTATAATACCTACAATTGTTTCCATCTTTTTTGAACCATTCGTACTGAATAGCTTGCCCTATTTGAAGTCCAAACTCATCTGTAGCTTTTTCTGCGTCAGACACAAATTGACTAGGGAAGCCAACAGATGATATATCTATAGTAACATCCTTCATTTATGTTAACAATTCACTTATTGTTCCTTTATTAGTATACCTTGCAAAGTTAAGCTTTATTTTTGATTCTTTTTTTTGCGGTAAATACATATGTTTTTGATTTGCCATAATAGCCAAACCTGAACTTATAGTGGCATCATATTGAGTTCTATTGCTTATATCAAACTTAGCCCAATCTTCTAATGTCCTGGTAAACAGCATAGAACCCATAGTATCGCTTTCTCTAAACTGACCTTCAAAATCTAATCCTACGTTTTTTTCTATATAGGATTCTATGGCTGCTGCATGAGACTGTTTAACATCTTCTGAAGAGTTTGGTATACCACCTAGCTCCTTTTCACTTTTAGATAATTTATTAAGATGTTTATCAGGTCTATTCATACAAAAACCTCTATAACCTCTATTTTTAAAATGATACAACAATCTAGGTTTATTGTTTTCTATAAGAATGGGCATACTGTAAAAAACACAAGCCATCAAAACCTCTTCAAAAAATATTTCTGCTGTTTGTGGTCTAGCTATATACTCTAAAAAAAACTCATTGCTTGGCGCATCCTCCATACTAAATTTTGTCAAACCATGTAAAGCACCATTTGAACCTCTTCCTCCTACCGTTCCAGATATATCATATGAATCACAGCCAAACGCACCAATATGTTCGTTCATTGGGAATTTACCATTTCTTCTATCAATAACTTTATTTTGAAGTGATTTGGGTGGAATCCAGCTGACTAAAAACCTACCACTCTTATCAGGTCTAAATATAACCTTACTGTCTTTTATACCATTGTCCCAATAAAAACTACCTCTAGTTAAATGATGTTGTATTATCAAGGAATCATTGTAGTCTATTTGTTGATATATTTTTGTTAAGTTAAATAAAGAGCCTTTACTTTCGTCTCTGAACGCATGTGATTCAGAACGTGGAAACTGTCTGTAATATTCATTCAAAGCATCAGCGTCAGATTTTAATGATTCTACTTCAGCTTTCCAGTAATCTACAGCTCCGTTATATATCCACTCATTATCTACTCCTCTAATTTTATCTTCAGGTTTAGTCAAAACTGGTTGACCATATATATCAATAAAACCTTCCATATTCCATTCCATAGGTATAAATAAACTATATAAACCGCTTTTTGTTTGACCATTAGCATTTCTAGACTTTACATTGGAATCTTCATACAGTTTTTTAAAATTATTACCACCTTTATCTAATGCGTTTGAGGTTGAACCCATTAAACACTTTCCAATTATTTTACTACCTAATCTCAAACAAGTCTTGGTAACTCTCCAGTTATTTAAAATGTTATTTGGTTTTATCCATTTACC
>NZLH01000161.1 GCA_002694155.1 Pusillimonas sp.
CGCGCCGGTGAGGCGCTGGTGTTGGCAACCGACATAAGGCGCTGCAAAATGGGTAACGTAAACGCGGCGGTTTTACCGGTACCGGTTTGCGCCGCACCCATTACATCGCGGCCTTGCATTACAACGGGAATAGCTTGTGCTTGAATCGGAGTAGGAGACGTGTATCCTGTTGCTGCTACCGCCTTAAGAATGTCGGGGTGCAGTCCAAGCTCTGAGAAAGTCTGGGGTGTATGATCTGAAATAGTGGTATCTGCCATCAAAATCGGGTTATGCCGCGCAGCGAAATAATGCGCCAATGCGGGTTAAAACACATGCATTTTAACGCAGGCTGGCTTACAGGTCGAAAAGCGAGCTGAATCGTTAAGTGAAAGTGTCGTTAAATATCCACTACTTAGCGTATCTGCATACTTTTTTACTGGCCTAACCCAATAACGCACGTATCACCCAGTACGCCACCATGCCGCTTACCATTACCAAAACTGCGCTGCGCGTTTTCACGTACACCACAACGGCTACCAATACCGCCAGCATCTTAAGATCAACAAACGCCGTCGCCCCCTCGTCCCATGGCAAGACTTCGGGCACAATAATCGCAATAAGCGCCGCAGGCGGCGCATAACGAAGCGCCCGCCGAATACCGTCGGTTAAAGGTAAGTGGTCGCCAAACAAGAAATAACCCGCGCGTGTTATCAAACTGCACAAGGTCAGAAAAATAATGACCGCCAGAATATAAGCATCGGTTCCCGGCTCAAACATGGCGCTCTCCGTTGGCTCGATCACGATACTTTTCAGCAATTACCCCTGCCGCAATGCCACCCACGACAGCGGCAGCCAGACCTAATCGTAGCGGCAAAGGTTGCCCCACCCAGGCAATACAGCCTGCTACAACCAAAGCCGCAGCCATTGGAATATTTTTTACCAGTGGAACCGTAATTGCCAATAAAGCCAGCGTTGCGGCAAACTCGAGCGACCACGACTGGGGTATGACTGCACCCAAATAAATACCTGAAATAGACGCAATTTGCCAGGAGATCCAGCCGGGAATAATAACTCCCAGAAAGAAATACAGCTGATCCCGCGTGCCACGCTTCCTGGCGTCGCCATAGCGCGTCATGAACAACACAAACACCATGTCACTGGACCAATAACCCAACCCCAATCGCTGCAAAAACGGGTAGCGTCGGAAATAAGGTTGCAACGCCGCACCAAAGATAACGAAACGAATATTAACAACACAACCGGCCAAAAAAATCAGCCAAACTGGCGCACCGGCAACAATAAGCGGCAAAGCCGTTAATTGTGCCGAGCCGGCATAAACAAACAGCGTCATTAGCGTCGCCATCAGTTCCGACATACCACTTTTAATCATGGCGATGCCTGTTACAAACCCCCACAAGCTGGTTGCGACCATTGTGGGGGCAACCTGACGGAACCCTGTATTAAAACTATGCCAGGCACGTGCACGTTTCATGGACACCGAATGGCTGGACGGCAAAGACAAGACAAAACCTCGTTAAAAGTATGTCAGCATACTGACAGTTGCAGCTGAAACGACAGATCATAGCCCAGCCAAACGAATTTGTTGAGTCATGCCGCGCGAAAAGCAGCAATTGGTACAATGCCGCCATTCGGTATCTTCTATCCAGGAACCTTCATGAATCGCGCAGAAGACAAATCTGTTTCCCATGGTGACGTTATCGAGGTCGACGCATCCGACCTGCCGGTATACTGCCCAGGCCCAAAGGCGCCGCTATGGTCCATGCATCCTCGCGTCTACATCGAAGTAGCTAAATCAGGGCAAGGCGTTTGTCCCTATTGCAGCGCAACCTATCAGCTAAAGCCTGGCCAGACTGTGCACGGGCATTAACTTGTTTTCCGCCTATTCACGTTTTCGCTTATAGGGCTACTCGCATTAAGTGAACGCTCAATTCGACCCCTCTGTCTGCCCCACGCCATGGTGGCTTCCTAACGGACACACGCAAACAATTTGGGGCGCGGCTGGCGCCCGTTTTCATAGAGTTGCGTTTGTACGAGAACGCGTTCGCACACCCGATGGCGACTTCATCGACCTCGACTGGACTGCTCCTGGCTTATTTACCGACCGAACTGCCGACAATCGCAAAATTGATCCTGCCCCCTTGCTGAGCCACACAGCTGCAAGGCGCTGGCTAGATCCGCTCGACCAACAAGCCTTTGGCAATGCACACGACAATTCTGCGCTTGTCTTGTTTCATGGGTTGGAAGGCAGCAGCCGCAGTCGCTACGCGCAATCAATTGCGCATTACTTTCGGGCACGAGGCTGGATCGTCGTTGTGGCACATTTTCGGGGCTGCTCGGGGTTTCCGAATCGAATGGCCCGCGCCTATTATTCCGGCGATACCGATGAAGTACGTTTTATTTTGTCGACGCTAAAAGATAAGTTACCGAACGTAAAGTGGCATGCGGCGGGTGTATCGTTGGGTGGCAACGCCCTGATGAAATGCTTGGGCGACTATCCCGACACTACCGCCTGGTTACGTGCATGCGCTGCTATTTCGGTACCGCTCGACCTGGTTGCAGCAGGCAACGCGTTGTCACGCACCCCCATGGGGCGCCATGTGTATTCCCGCTATTTCCTCAAAAGCATGGTGACAAAAATTCGCGAAAAAGCGCAACGCTTTCCGGGGACAATTGACACCTTCAAACTAAGCCAGGTTAAAACCATACGCGTTTTCGACGACTTGTATACAGCGCCCATGCATGGCTATAAAAACGCGCTGGATTACTGGACCCGAGCTTCAGCCAAGCCTGTATTGAAGTCGGTTCGCACACCCACACTTATTTTGAATGCCCGGAACGACCCGTTTATTCCCGAAGCTTCTCTTCCTGGTACCAGCGACTGTTCCGAAACCATTTTGCTGCATCAGCCCGCGCAGGGCGGTCATGTAGGCTTTGTTACGGGCACGTTTCCCGGAAATTTGAACTGGTTACCTAACCGAATGGCCAATTACTTCGAGCGGCTTACCTGAACTGTTCAAGCAGCTCGCGATTGGTTCGCACCCGATCTTGAAGCTCTCGGATACGCACGTCAAGCTCGGATTGATCATAAAAATCTTTCGACAGCCCGCGCGCCTGTTGCAATTGTTCAACTGCTGCAGGCAACGCGCCCATTCTTTCATAATAATCGGCCATCGATCGACGCGCTTTTACGGGCTCTTGTTGGCGCTCGAACGCCTGGGCCTGTAGCTGATAAAAACGCGGCTCTTCAGGCCAGCGTTTAATCAACCGATCTAACTGATTCAACGCCGCCGAGGTTTCGTTATTTTTCAATAGCGCCTCAACCGCCGCCAACCCAACCCCTTGATTCTCGGGCCAACGCGACATGGCACGACTCGCTACTTCACGCGCTTTATCCACCTGATTCCTAGCCATAGCCAGGTCTATTTCCAGGCTGGCCAGTTGCGGCGATTGAACCCCTTGCTTGCCCGCCTGCTGCAACGCTTGCGCCACCTCTTCGTAAGCTTTGCGCTCCCAGGCCAGATATGCGAGCCCATACCAAGCAGCAGCGCGCCTAACGCCACTATACTGCGACGCTTCCTGGCGCAACGCCGACTCGGCATTGCGCGCCGAACCGGAATCTCGTGCCTGCAATACCCGCAGCTTAGCGCGAATAAACCAAAATGCGTCGCTATCTTGGTGACGTCCACCGGACATTCCGCGGGCCCGGTTTTCGATATCGGACATTCGCTGAATTGAAAGTGGATGGGTACTGGCGTAAGCCCCACCGCCGGCCCCTCTGTTCAGGCGCGAAGCATTCTCTAGTTTGGAAAACATTTGCACCATGCCAGCAGGGTCAAACCCAGCTTTATTCAGCATTTCAAACCCGGCGCGATCGGCTTCCTGTTCAGCCTGACGAGAAAAACCAAGTTGCTGATCAACTGCCGCTGCCTGACCAAATGCCGCCACACCCATAGCCAAGTCGCCACTCCCCGCCAAAGCCGCCAACAATGCGCCGGCAATTGAAGCCAGCGCAATATTTCTTGATTTTGTGCTTTGGGTCATGCCACGCGCAACATGACGTTGATAAACGTGCGCAATTTCATGCGCAACAACTGAAGCCAACTGCGACTCGTTGTCGGCAGTGACGATTAAGCCACTGTTAATACCAATATAGCCACCCGGCAATGCAAACGCATTAATTGAAGGATCTCGAACGCCAAAAACCGTAACGTCGGCGCCCGACGAAGCCCTGCTTAGGCGATGACCAAGCTCTAACAAATACTGCGAAACATCGGCATCGTTAATATAGGAAGGAAAGCGACGACCTTGTTCCATAATGGCGTCGCCCAATGTCTGCTCTAGCGCAGGAGACAGATCGGCCGACGATGCTGCGCCCATACTGGGTAGCCCCATTGGTTGTGCCTGCAAGGTTTGCGCCCCTGCAACACACACCAAAACAATAGAACACAACCAGTGCCCAAACCTCATGCCGCCCCCGAGGCTCTGGCTTCCATGGCGCGTTGCCGAGGCGTTTTCAAACGTTTTTTCGCCGAAAGACGCATTAACGTGCCTAGTGCAAACAACAAACCAAACACTTCAACAAACCCAGCCAGAATCCACATCGTTAAACCGCCAATTGCCTGATCGGTTACGGCCGACATACCCGGAATGGCACGACCACAAAGGTCGAAAATAGGGTAAAGATCATATTCTGTAAACGTAATGACCGCCCCCACAACCATTTGCGACACCATAGTGATAACAGGCGAAATAATACGGCCACCTGGCGACATTGCGGCGGGGGGGCTGGGCCGACGATCAAGAATTAAATTCCAGTATAAGAACCCACTAATAACGACCGACCAGTTCATTAGACGATACAGGCGCCAGTCGAGCATGGAGTAAAACTGAACGGTTGGAATCAGCCAAACAACAACCAGGAAAACAAACATGAAAGGCACAAGGATTTTGTGCGTTAACAGCCATACCCAGAATCGACCAAACGGTGTTTGCAAAAACCGACGCAACCACACCCGCACCGACAATGGCAAACCTGCCCGTAAAACTTGCCCCGGATAAGCCCCCATAATAAGGAGTGGCCCCAGGTGATGTAACACAAGGTGTTGCAAACGATGCGCAAAGAACAAGCGCTCGGCGTAGTAATCGACGCGGGTATGAAGCGAAAGATACAGAAAAACGATGCCAAGCCAGAACAACGCCTGCCGTGCCGCAGATACGCGATGCACCCGCGTACCACGAACAAACAAGACAATGCCCACGAAAAACATGAGCAACAAGGCCGGGGAAAACTCCCACGGCGTTAACCAACCAAGCACGTCCATGGCGCAGATTCAGTGAACAACAACCAAGCTAGTTTAAAACAATATGCCGGTGATCGCCCCAGCGCACATCGCGTACGCCTTCCACTTTTTTCAATTGACGCGCCTGGTTCATAAGGGCGGGCTTGAGTTCATCGGGGCAAGAAACCGTGACACAGGCTGTCACCAGCTCTGGATCGGGTGCGCGGTCAACCTGCATTGACCCAACATTTAAACCCGCCACGCCGAAATCACGATAAAGCGCCTTGCGAATTTGCCCCAGTTTGGCGCGCGAACACAC